>ONWI01000231.1 GCA_900321515.1 uncultured Eubacteriales bacterium
GGCAAGGCTCCCTGCCAGGGGTCCGGGGGCAGCGCCACCGGCGGGGCGGTGGGGCAGCGCCCCACAAGCTCGGCGGAGCCGAGCGAGACGCACCGGAAAATAAATCTAGGTCGGGCGAACACCGAAATCATAAAAATCCAAATCCGCCCTTCCTACGGATGGAGAAAAAGACTCCCGTTTAAAAACGCTCAAAGCCCCGAATTTCCGACATTTCCAACTTTTACAATCGGCTAATTCCGAAAATAATAAGGAGGCGGCAGCATGACCGACGCATTTTTGCAAAAACTCAGGGAACGGCTGATCTATGAGGGACTGTGCGAAACAGGATTCAGCCGGATAGATGAAACCGTTCCGTCCGACCTTGCCAGATATCATTACGCCGTGACGCTTATGTACCGTCTCTCCGACGCCGTGGTGGACGAAATAGACTCTTCCCCCACTTACGCCTACTTCCAGCACTACCGCGCGGCCAACGCGCTGCTGGACAGATGCGCGCTCATCACCTGCGAAATGCTGCGCAGGGAGGGCGCGGCGGCATATCCCATTGCCGCGTCACAGAGCGTACACGACCGCGGAGACAAATATACCGGCATATATCAGCACAAATCGGCCGCCGTCGCGGCGGGACTTGGCTGGATAGGAAAAAGCGCCCTCTTTGTCTCACCGGTGCACGGTCCCCGCGTGCGCCTGGCAACCGTTCTGACCGATGCGGAGCTTCCCTGTAGCGCACAGCCAATGGAATCGCGGTGCGGCGACTGCAACCTCTGCACGGAAGCCTGTCCGTCCGGCGCGATACTTGGCATAAATTATGTGCGCGGCATGGCGCGGAACGAAATATTTGACGCGGAAAAATGCTCCGGTCACATGAAGAGGGCATTCGGTCACATAGGACGCGGCGCAGTGTGCGGTTTATGTATGAGAGCCTGTCCTTACGGAACCGGCGGCGAAGACGTTATACAAATCAGAACAAATTGAAAGGTACGTGAACTATCATGAAAAAAAGCAACAATGATTCAGAAGAAAAAAAGGTCCTGACATCCGAAGAAATTTCTGAAAACGAGCGAATTGATTCGGTCTATACGGAACAGTCCGTACCCAAAAAAATTCTGTATACATCTCTCAATTACCTCGCGGCGTTCGCACTCGGCGCGGTGATCCTGACCGCGCTCTATTACGAGGACATGCTCATCAGCAACCTTCGCTCGGCAATACTCCCCTTTCTGGGTATGATCGACGATTCCTCGGGCTTTCTCTCAGACATGATCGCAGCCGTGCTGAATATCCTTGTGTTCACACTGGCAGCGGTATTGTTCGGATTCGCGCTTGACATCAATTACTCGGCACATGGCAGACCGATAGAGGCTTGGGGCAAATATGTCAGGTTCATACTCCCGGCGGCCTTCGGAAGCTGCGTTCTGTACGTTGTAATACACCATTTTGTATCGGGAAGTTCATTTGCCGTTTCCGGAACTGTTTTTTCACAGATTCTCTATTACATCAACATGATCGCCGTCGTACCGGCGGCAAATGTCCTGCTTTACCTGGTGCTGCCGAATGCGATGATACGCATGCTTCTCGTCATCGTCTCGGACTCCAGGGAAAGGGCTGAACTTCCTCTCGCTGTGTCCGGCACACTCATCATGGCAATTGCCATGCTCGGAATAACGCCCAACCACATCGAAAACTACGGCGCCGCGGTATTTGCTTTCGCGCTGATACAAAGCGCCGCCTGCAGCTTTCTCTACCAACGCACCAATGTCATACGGTACACCGTACTCATGTATTCCGGTGTGAGCGCGCTGTATCTTGGGCTCGCGGCACTGATGAACTATTGTTTCTGAAAATTACAAAGAAAAACGGGCTTTTGACCATTCCGTCAAAAGTCCGTTTTTATCAAAAAACAATAATGCATCAAAACTATCACGCAGCGTTGTTCCTTGGTTCTCTGGGTCTGAGCAGCAGAACGGCAATTATCGAGGCTGTCAGCACGCAGGTGGTGGCAATGCCGCCCTCCATGCCGAAGGCTCCGCCGTTTATCATTTCCTTGCCGCCAACGCTGTCAAAGCTGAAGACAGACGGACCGAAATCGCCGCCGCTGACAAGTATTCCATAGAAATTGCCCTGTACAAAATTCCAGACCGTGTGAATGGCACATGCCATCCAGATGGAATTCAGCTTGAGCACGAGCAGCGACATGAATAAGCCGAAGAGAACGATATTTGTAATGGAAAGCACCGTCACGCCGCTGTTGAGCAAATGAAGCGCGCCGAACACCAGCGAATTGAATAGTACGCCGGCGATCGCGCCGCCTTTGCTGCCGAAAGAAGTCATCATAAAACCTCTGCACACGGTTTCTTCGCTCGCACCCTGGACAATGAAGCCGAGGAACATTCCCGCCAGAATGAGGTATTTGCCATCCAGCGTAAAGCCGCCGTATGTCATTGCGCCCGTCGCCACGCAGATTCCCACGCAGGCCGAGAACATGACGAATGCCACAACCATGCCCAGCAGATAGTCGGTAACAGCCCGTTCCCCGACAAAGCCCATCGTGCGCAGGCTGCGCTTCTCGACGAATTTAACGTAAAGCGTCAGAATAATTATCGGAACAACCGTTACCCCAAGCTGAGCGAGACGCATAAAATCAGAGTTGGTGCTCATGCTCGGGTCATGGAGAAATATTGCTTTAATAAAAAAGAACGGAATAATACATACCGATTCGGTCAGGATTGCGGCCATGCCCACCAGGAATGTAAGCAGACCGTTTACTACAACATTGAATTGGCTCTGTCTTCCCTCAGCAGCCTTGGCGAGAATCGCCGGCTTGGGGATGAATGTTTTTTTGATATTGGCAAGCATTTTTCCGGAATTCCTTTCCTCAATACAATTTACCGCTCCTGCGGTATGGATCAACAAGCGCGAACACGCGCTTGGGCATTATGGGGTGATTGCACACCAGATTGTAACAGAATACAAAGAAACCGTTGACGTTCACGGCGTTCTGCACATAATCATTTTTATCCACCTGTCTGTAGAGGTGAATTCCGGCAATCAGCATCATCATCGTGTCCATTCCGTCGCTCCCGGAAAGAACCTGCGCCAGTCTGTCACAGCTGTATTCGCGGGCGCGTGACAGTGTCGCCCCCAGAATCGGAATCATCTGAGAAAACAATATGCCATAATAATTATGCATCTTGGAGTGTCTGTAATAGATATGCGCCATTTCATGAGCTATTACGAACCTGATTGTCGCCATGTCGTGATGTTCGCGGTAAGCGACTTCAAGCAGGTCAGCGTAGAGTTCTATGTATTGTCTGAACGGGATAAACGCCGAGAAGGCATTGAGTATTCCGTTGCCCTGCACCATGTATATCTTCGGCACGCGCTTCATGCCGAGCTTCTGCGCATACTCTTGGACTATGGCGTAAATCTCGGGATATGTCTTTTCCGTAATCCTCACCGACATGCTGCGGTATTGAGCGTAGGTGTAGCTGACAATAAAAGGCAAGGCAATGACCGCGTATAGAATTGCCAGAAGCAATTGTATGTTTTGAGGCGCCTGTTTCACTTCGCTTAAGATTGATTTATCATCTTCCCCTTCGCCGTCCGAAGTCGTTCCGGAATCACGGCTGTTGCCGCTTTCCGTCTCATTCTGTTTTTTGGTCATTGACGACGCATAATAATCCACAATATTTTCATAATACTCTCTGTTATCGTCCATGGAATATATAAAATATGCGATTGCTGCGACGATGATTAGAAGATTCAGTACAAACAGACGTCGGTACCAGCGTTTTTCAGCGTTATGCCGGCATTGTTTGATGATACGCTTGTCTATTGGCTGATAAACCGGCTGCCCCTGCGGCATTACGGGCTGCGGAACCGGCTGTCCCTGCGGCATTCCCGGCTGCGGAACCGGCTGCCCCTGCGGCATTCCCGGCTGAGGAACCGGTTGCCCCTGCGGCATTCCCGGATAATTCAAATTGTTGTTCATTTCCAAGATACTCCTTCCTGTGGCGATCATTTAAACTGCACGCCGATACTTGCATATCAATTATACCATATGCGTATCAGGCATACAATATTTAATTTTTTGCATACAGGTAAATTTGTTATGAATGTTTTTATATCACTGCCAAAAACCGGTTACGACACCGTAGAAAACATGCTTGCATTCATCTGCCTTCTGGCTGAATTTTCCCGTGCTTCACAAAATCGAAAATGTCATCCGTCAGCCTGTTTATCTGCTCCACATCGCAGGAAATATCCTTGGAAGTGTGTATTAGCGGCAGATACAGCGGTCCCATACGGGATTTAAGGGTATAGCTGACCATAACCGAATTTCTGAAATTGGCGTGGTCGCTGAGGAATATCATTGAACTGCGCTTCTTTACAGGATTTTGTCCCGCTTCACTGAATGCCTTTACAAGCGCGTCGGTTATCTCCGACTGTCTGGTCGAGGCAAAGGTCAGCACATCGCCATGACCTACACAATCGAAATTTATCACCTTTGTGCCGTGCAGATCAATTCCCTTCTTTTTGCAGTGCCTTGCAAAACCTGCCGAACCCAGCAAGCCCCATTCCTCGTTGTCAAAGAACACAAAACAGCATTTTTTCCTCATTTCGTCGTCAGCGGCGACTTTCCTTGCAAGTGCAAGCAGCGAAAGCACGCCGCTTGTGTTGTCATTGCGATTGTTCCTGTTTCTCACGGTCATCGAAATTATCATTATCGCCAGCACGGACAACATCGCCAGTTCGCCAGACCAGAAAATCTGACTGCCCGAAGCATCGGGAAAGAGCACGGCGCCCGACATCGGAATCGTGAAGCCGATCAGGCACATGACAGCTATCAGAAAAATATTGGCTCCGGTCTGCCCCCAGAGTGCTGATGTTCCAAGCATCCAGCCGGTTTTGCCGGGTGTGTCATAATGAGCAGTGAACATATACTCCGCGCCGGCATCGCCCACAAGCAGACTTACTCCCGACGCATTGATCTCGGTTATATCGTCCTCGGCATACCCCATTCTGACCAGTTCCGTGCGAAGCGTGCTTCTCAGCGATGCCTTTTCCTTTTTGGTGAATCTCGTGGGGTGATTTTCAAAGATTTCCTGAGCTTTCAGAGCGGTTATTGACATTATTCGTCCTCTTTTCATTTTTTTCCGAATCAGAACAGCTTACCGCTGTATTGCGCAAAGCGGCATGTAAATACTGCTTTTAATATAGCACTATTCTACATACTTGTCAAGCGATAAAAACCGGAGAAGCCATTATCTCAAAAGGCTCCTCCGGCTTAATCAGCGTATCCTTAGCATTATTACGGAAAAAAAGAATTATCTTGACGCGCACTGAGCGTCCTTTTTGGAAGCCTGCACCGTGCCGAATCCGTGATGAGGCGGCGCGTAGATGGAATACACCTTGAGCGGCGTGTTACCGATATTGACAAGATTGTGCCATGTGCCCGCGGGGATTATAACGGCGCAGCCTTCGGTAACCTTACGGCGGCAGGTCATCTGATTCCTGCACGGTCCGGTAACCGCAAGAGCGCATCCGCCCTCGATACGCAGAAACTGATCGGTATCGCAGTGAACCTCCGCGCCGATATCTCCGCCTACGGGGATGCACATAAGCGTCACCTGAAGATATTCCCCCGTCCAGAGCGCTGTTCTGTAATTCCGGTTGCTTTTGGTGAGGCGTTCAATATCGACTGCCACGGGCTTGCCGCCCATGTCGATATTGCCGCATCTGCTGTCATTCATATTCATACCTCCTGTCGGAAAGCGGATATTTCAACCATACAGTCATGCTTTCATTAGCATTATATGCGGCGCATGAATTATTGTGAATTGCTCAGATTATTATAAACAGGCTCCGGAGGGCTTGAAGACAAAACGGAATTGTGATAAAATCACCATATATCAGGCGATTGTAAAAGTAAAAAGAAAAACATGGAAAGCGCGCAGCGCCAATAAAGGGAGTCCAGGGGGGCTGGCTCCCTCCTGGCAGGTCAAGGGCAGAGCCCTTGCGGGGCGGTGGGGCAGAGCCCCACGAGCGAGGCGGAGCCGAGCGAGCAAGATGCACCCGGACAAAAATGCGGTCGGGCGAATACCGAAGTCGTAAAAATCCAGATCCGTCCCTCCCGGTTGAAGAAAAAAGCTACCCTCTTCAAAACATCCACCCCCCGTATTATCGCTTTTTTCAACTTTTGCAATCGGCTATCAGTATCTTCCAAGGAGGCATCGCGAATGGACAAAGTGCGAAAGCGTATCGATTTTTACGGGACGGTGCAGGGCGTAGGATTCCGCTACCGCGCATATCACGCCGCCGAGGCGGTCGGCGCGACCGGCTGGGTGCGCAATGAATATGACGGCTCGGTTTCCATGGAAATCCAGGGTACGGAGGAACAGATCGACGCGGTAATTCAGAGCATTGAAAGAGGCAGATTTGTCAGCATAGAACGAATGTCCGTCAGATCTCTTCCGCTCGTTGACGGCGAGTACAGCTTCCTCAGCAGATAAAAATATTCCTCCGGACCAATGCTAATCAAATCATTGTCCCGGAGGAATTGTCATATCCTGTTTAGTGTCCTCTGTGTGAGCCTCTGCCGCCCAACCGGCTGTTGGCGTTGGTGTACTCAATGCCCAGGGCATTCGCGACGGCTTCGATTATGCCGTTGCTGCTCATGGTAGCTCCGCTCACGGTATTCACGCTGAGCGACTGAGCGTCGATTATCTCGCCGATAACGGTATCCTTCGCTCTGTTCATATACTGCGAATCCTCGCGGGAACTTTCGACAGTTATGGAGGTTACTTTGCCGCTCTTTACTTTGACCGTGACCTCAATGCTGCCGTTGCGTCCCTGTCCGGTGCCGCTGTAGGTGCCGTCCTTGAGGTCGGAAAATTTAAGATTCGCGTTATTAGCGTTGTCGCTGCCTGTATTCTTGTCTGTGTTTTTGTCTGAGTCTGAATTGCCGTCGTTGCTGCTGCCGGGACGGCCTTTCTTGTTGTGTCCGCCGTTCTCGCTGCCGTCGGGTCTTCTTCTCTCCCCGCCGTGTCCACCGTCCTGATTCTCTCCGCCGAAGCCGGGTCCTCTGCCCCCATGTCCGCCGTGCTGCCCTTCTCCGCCGAAGCCGTGCTCGTTGGGCAGGGTTTCGGGTTCGTCCGACTGCTGCGCGGTAATGCCGAGGGCGTTCGCAACGGCCTGAATGATTCCGCGGCTGCTGAATGTCGCTCCGCTGACGGTCTGCACGTCGGTGGTCTGACCGGAAATTATCTCACTGATGACCGTATTGCTTGCGCGGCTGAAGAACTGTTCGTCATCGCTGTAGCTTTCCACGTCAATCGAGGCAATCCTGCCGCCCGAAACCCTGACCCGGACGTTTACGGGACCGCGATATCCCTGGGCGCTGCCTTCGTATGTCCCGTCTATATACTGTCCCTGAGAGACTGCCGTGAGTCCCGAAATTCCTGCCACGGGCGAACCGACCGTGATTGCGCCTATCTGATAAATGCCGGTAATGGCAAGGGCAGCCGCACTGCCAGCCACAGCCTCGCGAGGCGAAGTGTAAAGCGCCTTTCTACCGCATTTTTCAACGCAGCGGAAGCAGTCGATGCATTCGGAGGACCTGACGCTGCCGCCGGGTATGGCTCCGCCCGCCTCAGCCGATACATTCACGCCCATCGGGCATTCGGAATCGCATTTGCCGCAGCTCACGCACCCGCCGCTTCCTTTGACCCTGAAGAGCCTGCCTCGTGAGATGAGACCGAATACCCCGCCCAGCGGGCAGAAGTAACGGCAGAAGCCGCGCTCCACAAAGAGCGAGAAAATCATTATCCCGATCAGCAGCTGACCGCCTACGGTCAGCCAGCCGGAAACATCGCTCCAGCCCTTGTAATTGGAATACTGTCCGAAGACGCTCCACGGGCTGATGAAATCATAGGAAATACTGAATGTCCAGAGCACAAAGAGCACCGCCAGCACTCCGTACCTGATGTTTCTCATTGCGCGGTCTGATTTCGGGGAAATCCTGAGTCTGGGAATGCCGAGCTTTTTGCCGATGAAGCCAATAAGCTCCTGCATTCCGCCGAAGGCGCAGAGATAGCCGCAGAAGAACCTGCCCCAGAGCGCCGTTATGGGGACAATCGCCAGCAGCGTCAGTAGATGCGTACCCATTGCCGCCCAAGTGAAATTGCCGCCGAGTATCGCCTGCCAGAGTCCCTTGAATGAGCCGAGCGCCAGAATGAACAGCCCCGGCATGAGAATGAATCCGACTGCCTGAAAAACATGCCTTACGGCTTGTGTAACGCTGATTGTCCTGAATAATGATTTTTCCCGGTCATTGATAACCGCAATTTGTCTTGTTTCCATGATAAATGCACTCCTTTTTTATCTCGAATTTGCCGATAGCACAGAATATAATTACTGCCGGCACTGATTTACCCTTGCTCTGATGTCTTTGGTGGCGAATATTCCGCCGTCGCCGAGAATGAATACTCCCTCCAGCCCGAGCAGACTCAGCAGCCGCGAACCGCGCATCGAGCCGAGAATCATGCATGCTGTCGCCGCGACGTCCGCCGCGGCTCCGTCCCTGCCGACTACCGTAACGGAGGCGAGATCGCTTACCGCCGGCTTGCCCGAAAGCGGGTCGAAAATGTGATGTCCTCTCTCATACAGTCCCGATGTCACCACTGCCTCATCAACGCTGTCGAATGAAGCGGCTATCTTCCCGGGCTCGAACGGGTTGCGAATGCCCACTCTGCCCGTCCTGCCGATATTCCTCACCGTACCGCCCAGATTGATCTCGGCTGACGTGATTCCATGACGTTCCAGTATTCCGGCAACTCTGTCCACGGCGTATCCCTTGGCTATTCCGCCCAGATGAATCCCCTGACCGCGGCTGCGCAGCCGCACCGAAAGCATATTGTCGTCAAGCACCAGATCGCGGTAATTCACCTTTGCACCGGCACTTTCCGGCTGGGTCAGTGGCTTGGTGGTTATATCAAACACGCCGCCCGTCAGTTCGCCGTATTCCACACTCAGCCGTAGCAGGTCATATGTGTCTCTGCTGACCAGAGTGTCTCGCAGACCTGCGTTTGAATTTATCAGGGATATTTCGCTTTCCGGCTTGAAGACCGAAAGGCGGTCGTCCATGCCGTCGATGTATCGTTCCGCGCTGTCAAGCGCCTCGCGCGCGGCTTCACGCTGTGATTCGCCGAAGCGGGCGGTTATGCGGTTCACCGTGCCAAGCGCGCTGAACATTTTTTCTATTGTTCCCATTTCGCTTTTTGTCTCCTCCCCTTTGTTTTCTGACATGAGTATAACCCGCTTAACTTAAAAATACTTAAAATTCTTTATTATTTTCTGAAGGTCAAAAAACGGGCGGTGCGCTGAAATGACTCAGCGCACCGCCCATAATGTATTCCGATCAATGATATCCACGCGTATCGGCTTTCAGCCGGGAACTGACCAGGATTTATTTAACAGTTGAAAACCTGTCTATAAATCCGCCGAATCGCCTGTGAAGCAGCCGGTAAATCAAAAAACCGAGTGCCGCGCCGGCGGTATTGAGGATAAGATCGTCGATGTCAGTCGAACGCGGCAGGAAGAGCTGCGTTATCTCTATAAAAAGCGACGCAAAAAAACCTGCGGCTATCGCCTTCCTGCCGGACGCACGCCAGAGAAGCGGCGGAAAGAAGCCGAAAGGCATGAACATCACGACATTCCCGGTGAAATTGATGAGCAGGCTGTAACAGGAATGCCTGACAAACAGATCCTCATACGTGTAACAGATAAACCGGAAAGGTATCAGCCATGTCTCGTGTACTCTGCCGTCCGGAGATGAAACGGTGCTCGGAATCACCGTCTGAGAAGCAAGCCCGGCGATGAATGCCGCAAACAGCAGCAAGCCGGCTTCATGGTACCAGTTGATCTCTTTCCTTCGCGTGTGAGAAACCATCAAAGCCAAAAATTTCGCCGCCGCCCATGCAATAGCGGCAGCCGCCATATACGGAGCCATTGCCCTGATAAAACCAGATACAGCGTTCATCTGCCGGCTTTCCCCCGCCTGACGGCAGTGATGTAGCCCACGGTCACACCGATAACGGCAGGCAGACAGAGATCGTTAAACGCCGAAAAACTGTATGTCCCGCCGCTTACCACCGAGGCATGGATGAAATCAAGCGCATTCCAGAAAACCACACAGAAGAGCGCCAGCACCGCCATCGAAATCAGATCACCTTTTTTCATGAAAACACGTCCTTTATTTCTTTGAAAACGCTGAAAAAACTCTCGGACATAGCAGTCCATTCCGCGCCGCCAGAATACCCTCCCGACGGAGCATGAGAGAACTGTGAGTGAATCGGCTTAGGAACTGTGCAGAATTTAATCAGTCGTTTATTGCCAAAAAATAAAGTGTCCTTCGGCATTCTGACGAGCTAAATGTATTTATTATTTCTGCACGGTTACTTAATCAGCGCTTCCCTTGATTTATCCTTGTTTCATTGTAACAATTGATAATGTTAAAGTCAACCTATTACGAATATTATTAAGAGCCAATACTATTTTAGCAATTGAATCTGCACAAAAATTCAGTTCTGAATTGGTGACTTTGTCAATAGAAAAAATGAAGCGGAATATTCAGTTATCAGATTTTGCAACCTTTCTATATATATATTGCATATTACCGCAGTTGGTATTGACTTTTTTGCCATTTCATGTTAATCTATAATTAGTGAGGTGTATGTGTTGAAATAATCATTTTTACCAGTTTTGTGTTTATTGTTAAATAAAACTGCATAAAAATAATTTTCTTTCATTGCATTTAAGTAATATAACATCACAGCAAAGGAGGAACAGACGTGAATATCAAGAAATTCAGAATCGTACTGTCGGCAATACTTGTTGCAGCGGCGGTTTTCTGCGCGATCCCCGTCTCTGCCGAAGGGAATACCTACACCGTATCATTCCAGGTTGCAGTCAGCAATCCCAAAAAGAACATTCCCACTAATACCGAATTCAAACTGGTAATCGAAGGACAGCCTCACGCTCCGCTTCCCGATCCGGCAGAAATCCCGGCGGGCGTAAACGGCACTTACAAATTCGAGCCAATAGAATTCAACGAGCCGGGGAACTACAGCTACACCGTAAAACAGGTGGCGCCGGATGACCATAAGCTCATCCCCGACACGCAGGTGTACCGTATCGACGTCACGGTAATACGCAGCGAGAACGGCGATCTCGAAGGCGGCTTCACCATCTCCAATCAGCAGGGGAACGGCAAACCCACCTTCATCTCGTTCAGAAACGACTACAAACGTTCCGCAAGCATGCACAACATCAATGAAGATGACGATAAGCCCATAAACATCATGGACAAGAACGGCAAATCCATAAGAGATGGCGGCAAGGGCGGCAGCAAGGGCAGCGACAGTCCCCGGAACAAACTGATTTCCCTGCCCCGGACCGGCGAACCACTTTCCCCGGCGTTCGGCGGACTTATCCTGTCCGGAGTGCTTTTCATAATCTTTCTTGTGGTAAGGAAACGGCGCAGCGGAAAACCGGAGGACGGAGGCGCCCCGGATGAACAATAATATCACCGACGGGCTGACGTCCCCCGCTCCCGGCGAAGTACTTTCCGGAAAACCGGCAGAGGATGAAACCGCTTCACAACACAAGAATCCAAAAATCAATAAAAAACTCCCCCAGGTGGCAAAGGAATTCATAATCCGCATTGCCGCAACCGCCATTGCGGTGTGGATTGCTCTGACTTTCGTTATCGGGATATATATATGTCATTCCGACACATGTTACCCCATGGTAAAGGACGGCGATCTCTGCGTTACATTAAGACCGCAGGCGCCGGGTCAGGGCGATCTTGTGGTTTACAGGCACGAAGGCGAGATACGCTTCGGCAGGGTAGCCGCCACGGCAGGCGACAGCATCGATATAAAGGACGGCGTTGTGTGGGTCAACGGATATATAGCGCTGTCGGATCCGCTTCCGGACACATACGACGGCGCAGCAGAGGCCGGATATCCCCTCACCGTGCCGGAGAACAGCGTGTTTGTCCTGAGCGACAACAGCTATGACACAAAAGACAGCAGGCTCTTCGGAGCCGTACCGCTAAGCGACTGCTGCGGCAAAGTGATATTCCTCATGCGCCGCAGAGGCTTCTGATACAAAACAGCCGACTTGAAATAAAAGGAGGCGTCTCCTGATGAAAAAATACAGGTTTGCCGCCGCACTGACGGCATTTCTGATAGCGTCATCTTCATTTGCACTTACAGCCAGGGCTGCCAATGGAGATTATTCGCAGATAATAGATTCCGTGCCGATAAAAAAATATCTCGTTATGAAAAAAGGCATATCCGTACCGTGCGTGACATTCAGATATACGCTCGCTCCCGGACAGGCTGTCGCCGGCACCGACAGCACGCATGAGATCATGGCGGGACCTGCGGGAGCGTTGTTTGCCTCATCGCAAAGCACATCGCTCACCGTCACCTTCACTCCCGACGACCAACCGACGTCCGAAGCGTCAGCGCCGTCAGGCAGCACCATACAGTTTGCCACGACGAATACCTCTGACGAGGTATTCGTCGAAAAGGCGCTTACAATCGATCTAAGCGGCGTCAGTTTTCCCGCGGCGGGAATATACCGCTATGTCGTCACCCAGCAGTCCTCCACCGCCGCCGGAATAATCCCCGACAGCACAAACAAACGATACATCGACGTATTCGTACACAAATCCGACCGCACCGACGAGGACACCTATGACCCCGGCTCCGCCATAATCAGGCTCAACACAGGCGTTCCGGACGCCGACGGCAAGTCGCCGGCAGCAATCAAATCCACCGGCTTCACCAACCGGTATGACACGCACAACCTCAAATTTACCAAGAGCGTAAGCGGCAATCAGGCGTCAGGCAACAAATACTTCAGATTCACCGTAAAACTCGACGGGCGCAAGGCTTCAGGAGACGAAGATACCCGCGTCAGAGTGAGCGGTACATTCGATTCTCAGCCGACCGAGAACATGGCTACGTTATATGACGCGGACGTGATGGCTGAGGCAAATGAAGACGTGGAATATGTCACTCTCTCCCAGCTCAGGGAAGGAAGGGATTTCTACATAAGGGGCGGTCAGTCAATTCTGCTCACAGGCATTCCCGCCGGATCGCAATATGTCGTGGCAGAGAATAATGAGGATTACACCCCGTCGGTTACGGTCTATGGGGACCAGGATTGCACCGCGGATGACAATACTGTGACCGACACTTCCTTAACCCAGGACACATCTCTCGATTTTGTCAACACGCTCAATGGCGTGATTCCCTCCACAGGCATGGCGGCGGCATTTGCGATACCCGCCGCCGCCATGCTTGCGGGCTTCGCCGGAATAGCGCTGCTTGCCGTAAAGCGCGTAAGAGCTTCAAAGAAAAAAGCTTTGGAAGGAAACGGCATTGAATAGACTCAACAAAATATTCGGGGCGCTGGACGCTTTTCTTGACAGGGATTACGCCTCAAAACACAGGCACGGCACGCTGCTGATCGGCAGGAACGGTCTGCGCCGCTGCGGACTTACGGTATTCGCCGTGCTCCGGACCGAAGCCGAGGAGCTTGCCGCGTTTGACGTGGAAAATCCGCCGAATGCAAGGGAATATATACTCTCGCATTCCCAGATATTGCTCGGCACGCCCGGGGAACGTATTCTTGCACTCTCCACCTGCGACGGAGAGGACGAGGCAATGAGAATAATAGTCGCCTGCAACATAAACTGAGCGGAAGACTATGAAAATTATTTCTGCAATACACATCATCATGAAAGGGGAGGAAGCATGGTGAAAAACAAAAACAGTCGCGTCTTTAGCGGCACTGTAATAATTCTGACTGTATTCGCGATGCTTATAGTCGCAAATATTCTGTCACTGACATTCCTTCCTGTTTACGCGGGAAACAGCGTATCGCAGTCCGACGCCGTTTCGGCAACCGATAATCCCTCCGTCAACAGGATAAACGTAGTCGAACATCCTCTGAGACCAATGGCGTCAGGAATGCTGACACATGTGACGTCAAGCGGCGCGTCAATAACCGTCGCCCAGCTCTTCCAGGAACTCAATCTCCAGAGCGACGCGTCCAAGGTCAAGGGAATCACCTGCAACTCGCGGTATTTTGACGTAGATACAGGTACCGGCGGCGCCAGGGTCATTAACACCCTGCGCTCGTTTGACACGCTCGAAATGCTTTCCTTTGAGTTCGAGGACGGCACATCACTTCCCGTCATATTCAAGGACGGTCTTTACGTCACCAATCTTACTCCGCTCTGCACCGATATGAGCATCCTGATAAACGGCAAGACATTCTCCAGCAATTCTCAGGAAACTTACGACGAGACAATACCGGTCAGCGGAAAGAAGTACTACGATCTGTCCATAAACTTTGCCGAACTGCCCGACATGCAGTTTTCGGATTTTGAGCAGCTTCAGTTCAAGCTACCGGACGGCTTCACGCTGCCGGATAACTTCAATGACCTCAACCATACGTTCACCATCAACATGGGACTCGGCGGCAAGCTCAAGGACAATAAGATCTTCTACGACAAAACCACAAACAAAGTCCTGGTGGAATGGTACCGCGATGACGCAACCGCTTTCAACAACTTCAGAGGCTCCAGTACCGCAAAATTCACTCTTGTGCTCTCGGGCAATCTCAACCCCAACTTCGGTAAGCTGATTTTTTCCACAGACAAGATAATCTCCCTCAAACAGGAAAATCTGCACAACGCCACATTTGAGGAAACGGGCAACACGGTCCGCATCGTGGGCGACAGCGACCCGAGCGACAACGAAGCGTTCGCATGGGTGTCAGGCATCGAATTTTCCGATATAGAAAAAATGTCATCGAGACCAAAAACGTAAGAAGAAACGGCGACCCATTCACCGACATCACCTGGCAGGTCATCACCAACCGCGACGCCATGATAAGCCTTGCCGGTTCGCAGCTCACCGACGTGATGAGCGAGACGGCTATGAAATACTCCCATTATTCCGGCGAAGGCATCACGGTAAAATGCTACGACAAAAACGGCGATCTCGCCGCGGCAAGAAATATTCCGTGGGAAGACCTCGGCATAGATGTTGAGAATGCCTCGACATTCACGTATAATATTCCCCAGACCGATCCGCCATACAAGTATGTGATGGAATACAAAACCTCGTCGGGCACCATGGATCTCACCGAACAGGAATACGTTTCAAATACCGTCACCGGCAAATGCGGCATAGCCGAAGCGGGTCAGCTCCTCAATCCCCCCAACGGAGGAAACATAGCGGTTTCAAAAAGCGCCACCAATATCGGCACCAACCGCGTCACATGGGAAGTCAAGGTGGATATCAGAGAGGACGCCCTCGACGGTACCATCAAGCTCTCTGAGGCGCAGGCAAATGACAAGGGCGAGATAACTAACCTCTATTATCTGCCTATCCGGTACATTCCCGCGGCTACCGCCGCCGACGGCACCAAGCTGGTTGACAGAAACTGCCAGGAGGCGCTCGAAAGCCTTGAAATCACAGGTCTGGAGCAGGGCGAAAAGGTCAGGGGCTACTATTACTACGACGACAAAAAACAGACCTATTACGACTCCGACCCGTCCATGTGGCATGACGGAGTGCTTACCATGTCGGGATTCCAGAGCAGCACAAGCGAACGGTGGCCAAGCAACAAGTTCTATATGTTCTTCTACAAGGACTACGACATGAACCCCGGTCTGAATCACCCCGAGGACGGCACGGAGAAACGATTGATCACCATCCGCATGAACAATTCATTCCCGATCGGATGGGCAAATTACGCAAGGGATTACATCAACGCTTCCGAAACCTATCGCCCCGGCATCTTTACCCACAACAACTGGGTCGTGGTCAACGGCGTAAAGGCGACGGCAGCCTTCAATACCCAGCCGACCAGCATATATAAGCACGTCCTCAACGACGGCGTAAACAACACTTCGATAAACCCTGTCACCACCCTGAAAATCGGAGACTCCCAGACCGGTACGGAACAAACCATAACATATCCGGTCTACCGTTTCACCGTTTCAGTCAACGGCATTTACTCAAACGACCAGATAGTCATAGACGACACCTTTGACACTTCGCTTTTCAAGCTGTTTGACAAGGAAGATTTCGGCGGCAGCAGGTCATTTGTCGAAAAGACGGACGAAGAGGGCAATCACGAATACAGATGGATCAACTGGATGATGCCGCAATTCGGAGGCAAGTCCGAAATAGGCTGGAACGGCGCGGGCGGTACGGAAGGTTTCACCTATCGCACGGATAATCAGAACGCCGATCCCGATCTCAACCACACGACCGACAGCGTCGTCAACGGCGTGAGGGTAATCGAAAACGACGACGTAAAGGTTCAGGAAACCTCCCAGGGACTCAGGTTCACCTTCAAGAATATGGACAGATTCAGGAAGGCGAACGGACAGTATTACAATTTCTATATTGTTGACTACTATCTTGTTCCACGCAGTGTGGCGGCTCTTGCCGAGATCGAACGCCGCATAGCGGCCGATGAAACCAAGACTGCGCCCATCACCAACACCGCGACTTTCCGCGAAAATAAGACCACCGCAATAACCTATCTTACGCACAAGAACGATCTGGAGCCGGTCACAAAGACATTCGCCAAAATGGGCACCTCGACCGACGATGACGGCGAACAGCATCCGAGAATCAAATTCCGGATCAATATCAATCCGGGCAGGATAGCGCTCAACGATGGCAACGATATGGAAGTCACAGATACCTATTCGTCCTCGCTGTCGGTGGATTACAGATCAGTCAAGGTGACCACCAATCCCGAACATAAGATCAGCTTCGATTACAGCGGCAATGTGGGCAGATTCATCATACCCGACAACACTCACGTCATCATCGACTACGAAGCTACCATCATCTCACCGCCGGAAGAAAACAAGGATACCGTTCCCTTCAGCAACTCGGTTGACGTTAACGGCTTTTCCGCCAAAATCTCCGACGAAGCGAGCGTGTCGGTAAAGTCAAACGGCGAAGCTATCACCCCCGAAATATTCATCTTCAAGTACCGCACCAATCACATGGAAAAAGGCCTCAACGGCGCAGTGTTCGAGCTGCTCGATGAAAATAAGCAGCCGATCATTGTAAATCAAAAGCCCTTCCATATGACCTCCGAACACGACGCACAGACAGGCAAGGACGGTCAGATTCACCTGAAGCTCAGCCAGACAGATCACGGCTTTACCCTCTCTCCCGACAAATTCTATTACATCCACGAGATAACCCCGCCGACAGGCTATTACGGCAGCAACGTGTATTATCAGTTCAAAATACGCACCGACGGCACTGTCAACTACTCCAGCCGCGAATACCTCAACGGCGATACGCTCAACGTGCGCAATTCTCCAATGTACATCAACGTCAACCTCAATAAATGCATCGACGGAAATGTAAAGTTCACATCCGATGACCTCTCGCTTCTGAGCTTCAAGCTTGAAAAGCTCAACCAGACAACCAATCTGTGGGAGCCGTACGGTCAGGACGGAGAATACCAGAATATTAAATACACCTCATTCCAATCGTCAGGAGGCGTATCAACCACACTTCTCCAAAACCTCGGACTGGGCAAATACAGAATCACTGAGTCCGGCAACGAACAGATCAAGGCACGCCACAGCGGTTCCGACGCGTATGTGATGTACGAGTGGGAAGACAACTCCAAAGGCACTACTTCCATAGCGGAATTCGAGATCACAAGCGATCATCTCGACAAGGCCGAAGACAGAACCATAACATTTACCAACACGTTCTCCACCGAAACGGTGGACCGAAAAGCCTCAAAGAAATGGTACGACACCGAAGGCAATGAGATCAACTGGCCCAAGGGCGTGAAGGTCGTGCTGAACGTGGTCACCTTTGACAACGGAATGCCCGGCAACACACCCGTCAAATCGGTTGAACTCGACGGCGTGGCAGACGACAGCGGCGAGTTTGTCGCAGGAACGGCATCATTCAACGAACTGCCGAAATACCAGGCAGACGGACATACGCCTCAGCAGTACGCTGTAGTGGAGTCCACTGAATTTGCCGGTTACGAATCAGATTATGATTACTACATTCTGCCCAACAGCCAGGAGGCAGTGGTCATTAAAAACACCAAGTTTTACACAACCCTCAGAGTCAACAAAAAATGGCTCGGCGCCGTTCCGCAGAACGCGACAGCCACCATCTGTCTGTGGGGATATCCCCAGGACGGTTCGGAGTCCGACGCGAAAGCGCTCTCCACACTGACCGTCACCGCCTCACAGAACTGTGAGAGCGCAACACAGGCTCAGGGCGGCACCCAGTGGGTTGTCAGATTCGACAAGGTTCCCGTTACCAACGACGCGGACGTTCCTCTGAAATATTTCTTTACGGAGCTGAACTGCTCGCCCGGTTACGAAGCGTCATATCCGTCCGACGGAACATCTTCTCCTGTGAACGGCGTCATTACCAACGCCATAGCCAAGACCTCGTTCACGGTGACGAAGCAATGGCGCAATACAGCCGAAAATCTCTGGCCCGCCGAAAAGGAGATAAATCTGACGGTCAGACGCGCCAAAGCAGGCAGCGCGCAGGCAGATTCCTTCTCGATCGCGTGTAAAATGACGTCTGACGGCTGTCAGCCTGTCGGCACTCTGCCGGAAGGCGCATCTATCCAATTCCAGAACAAGGGAAGCGGGAAGTATTATCTTGAGATCACAGGTCTTGACAAATACGCTTCCGACGGCATTCTCTGGAATTATTATGTGACCGAAGGAGCGCTGGAAGGCTTCACGCCGGTCTATCAGGACGAATATTACTCCGATGTAACCGCGTCCCGAGGAAACGCGCCCAACGGCGGTTATATCATCAACACCGGCGAGGTCTACAGCCTGACCGTGAGCAAGAACGTCACCGGCAACTTCAGCGACCGCAAGTATTACTTCACCTTCACCATTCACATCGAGGACGAAGACGGCAATCCGTTTGAGGGCACTCTCGGATATGAAAAGACCGGTGCGCCCACCGGAGGCGTGGACGACGCACTCACATTCACAGGCGGCAGCGCGACCTTTACCCTCTGCCACAACGAATCAATCACATTCAGCAAGATTCCCGGCACCCTGATTTATTCAGTTGCGGAGGAACGCAGCGGCGCGAGAGGATATACCGTTCAGTCCTCCCTGAACGGCACGCCCCGCAAGCCAAGCGATTCTCAATATGTAAATTACGGTCCGTTGCGCGACACTTCAGGCAAGATACTTAGCTCGCAGAGAATCTCCTACACCAACGACAAGAGCCGTATCATTCCAACCGGTCTGGAACTCCAGACTGCCGGTTCCGTGGTGTTGTTCCTGCTCTTTACATTCGGTCTTGCGTATGTTATGCTGAGACGCAGAAAAGACAGCGACACGGAATGACAAAAACCGCGTGACAAGTAAACAAAACCCGTCGGGGCAGACTTGACAGTCACAGCCCCGACGGGTTTTTGCTTTGTATATTTTTTCAGAAAAACACATATTCCGAGTGAATAATATTATTGTCGTGCGGTTCAAAGCTCACCAGTGAACATCTGACCGTAACTCTGCGGCTGCCGCCTACCGTGCAGGTAAAGAGCGACAGTTCGTAGTCCGAATCGGTCATCTCATCGCAGGCTCCCGGATAAAGCTCGGTGACCTCCTCCACCTTGTAGCGGAAAATGTCGCCGTTCATAGCGGTAACCGTCACATCATTGCCCTTGACAAGGCGCTTGATGCCGCCGAAATGGGCGCTGTAGTTGTGTCCGCATATCACCAGATTGTCGGTGTAAGCCGAACCGGCATAGCGACAGGGAGACCTGCGCAGTCCCGGATAGCTCCACTCATTTCTTACAGGTAAATCCAGGGATAGCGCTGGAATTTCAATCATTGCCGCGAAATCGGTGCCCTGTATGCTCATGACCGGCATTTCGGTGATGCTTTTGGGATTTTCTCCGCGTAAGGAGGAAGTTTTTTCCGAATTATCGCCGTTATCGGGCAGCACACGCATCACCATTCCACGCTCACTCGCAGCGTCGGAACCGGCACGGGCGTCGTCCCACGCGTTGTACATCACCAGACAAATCGACGAGCTGACCAGCAGAATGCCTGTCAGAAGCATTGCGCCTCCCTTGGTGCCCTTGCTTCGGGTTTTGCCGTTTTTGCCCTTTTTGCCGGAGAATACGCCGACGAGGAACACGCCAAAACCCAGAGCCGCGAATACAGGCACCGGCCACCATAGTACACCCGTCTGGGGAAGAATCGGATCCTTCTTCTTTGTTGAACCGTCGTTGTCCGGAGAAGTAGGATCTGTGCCCTGCTTTGAGGTCGGACCGCCACTTGGATCCGTGCTCGGATCGGTACTCGGATCGGTGCTGGGATTGGTGCTGGGATCTGTGCTGGGATCGGTATCGTTGGTCTTTTTCTGCCAGATGGCATAAACGGTGTAATTGGGAGTATCGGGATCGAATTGAATGGTGGAAAATCCATCGGTTGCGTCAGACTGAATATTCCATCCCAAAAACGTATATCCGTCCGCCTCCGGCACTCTGTCTGACAGCAAGTAGCTGTTCTCTTGCGGTGTTCCGTCTCCGCTGGCGCCCTTGACA
>ONWI01000018.1 GCA_900321515.1 uncultured Eubacteriales bacterium
CCGCTTGCCGTCCTCGCCGTGCTGGGTGATTTCTATTACATCCGAAACCTTCTTGATGATGGTCTTGGGCGTGATGCCGTGTTCCTCGTTGTACTTCATCTGAATATCGCGGCGGCGCTGGGTCTCGGTAATGGCGCGTTCCATGGAGGGAGTCACGCTGTCGGCGTACATGATGACCTGTCCCTCGGCGTTGCGGGCGGCGCGTCCTATGGTCTGGATGAGAGACGTCTCGCTGCGGAGGAATCCTTCTTTGTCCGCGTCGAGTATCGCAACAAGCGACACTTCGGGAATGTCCAGACCTTCGCGCAGCAGGTTGATTCCCACCAGCGTGTCAAATTCGCCGAGGCGCAGGTCGCGTATAATTTCCATGCGCTCCACCGTGTCAATGTCGTGGTGAAGGTAGCGCACTCTCATTCCGAGTGAATCCATATAGTCGGTCAGGTCCTCCGCCATTTTCTTTGTGAGAGTAGTTACCAGCGTGCGGAAGCCCTTTTCGGCGCGGGTGTTGATTTCGGAGATAAGGTCGTCGATCTGTCCCTCGGTCGGACGCACGGATATTTCGGGGTCAACCAGACCGGTAGGACGTATCACCTGTTCGACAATCTGCGCGCTGTGTTCCTTCTCAAACGGTCCGGGAGTGGCGCTGATATAGATTGCCTGATTGATGTGCGAGTAGAATTCATCAAATGTGAGCGGGCGGTTGTCGTACGCCGAGGGCAGCCGGAAGCCGTAGTCGATGAGATTCTTTTTGCGGGCGTGATCGCCGGCGTACATGGCGCGTACCTGCGGGAGGCTGACGTGCGATTCGTCCACGAAGAGCAGAAAGTCCTCCGGGAAGTAGTCGATGAGCGTGAACGGCGGCGTTCCGGCTGCTCTGCCCGAAAGTACGCGGGAATAGTTCTCGATGCCGGGGCAGAAGCCGACTTCCATGAGCATTTCCATGTCGTAGCTGACGCGCTGTTCTATGCGCTGTGCCTCGATGAGCTTGTTGTTATTTTTGAAGTACTGAATACGTTCCCGCAGCTCGTCCTGAATTTCGTCCATCGCCCGGCCCATTTTTTCTTCCGGGACGATGTAATGCGACGCGGGGTAAATTGCGATGTGATTCAGTACGGCTTTCAGCTCGCCGGTGACATAATTGATTTCCGAAATGCGGTCGATCTCGTCTCCGAAAAATTCTATGCGAATGACGGTTTCCTTTGAATAGGATGTGAATACCTCCACAACATCACCGCGTACCCGGAAGGTGTTGCGGGCAAATTCTATATCGTTGCGGCTGTACTGGATTTCCGCCAGCTTTTTGATAACCTCGTCGCGGCTCTTCTCCATGCCAGGGCGGAGCGAAAGTACCATGTTGCGGTAGTCGATCGGGTCGCCCATGCTGTATATGCAGGAGACCGAAGCCACAATAATCACGTCACGCCGCTCGGAAAGCGCGGAGGTGGCACTGTGGCGCAGACGGTCGATTTCGTCGTTTATCGAGGAATCCTTTTCGATGTAGGTGTCAGTGGTGGGAATGTAGGATTCCGGCTGATAGTAGTCGTAATAACTCACGAAGAATTCCACCGCGTTTTCGGGAAAGAATTCGCGGAACTCGTTGCAGAGCTGCGCGGCAAGCACCTTGTTGTGAGCCAGCACGAGCGTTGGTTTGTTCATCTGCGCGATGACGTTCGCCATGGTAAATGTCTTGCCGCTGCCTGTAACACCCAGGAGCGACTGTTCGTGATAGCCGTTTTTGAGTCCGTCCACCAGCTTTGCGATTGCCTCGGGCTGGTCGCCTGTCGGCTTGTATTCCGACACCAGCTTGAATTTATCCAAAGTATCCCCTCCGTATTTTTTGTCAGTACGCGTAATTATAATATTATATCACTTTTCTGCAAGCGATTCAATGATTTCCGTGTGATTTTCGCTTTTTCTTCAAAACAATTATACACTGCCTTTCGCAAATTTGCAACCACATTATTATAAATATATTGGAAATGTTTTAAAATTGCGATTGCAAATATTTGGCATTTTTTCATTAGAATGAGCCTGTCTAAAATTGCCCTTATGTGCATAAAATATATTATACTAATCTTCGATTGTAAGAAATTAGTTTTACATCAACAGAAAGGACAGATTTTGACCAAATGAGAAAACGGAATTTCCAAATGAAAAAAGCAACTGCCTTTGCGCTGGCGCTGGGAATAATCTGCGCGATGGTTTTCGGCTTTCCTACGACGGCAAACGCCGCTCCCGGTGAAAACAACACAAATGAGAGCGCCGAAACTAAGCAGCCTGCCGATTCGCTTGGTCTTACCGCCAAGGCTGCCGTACTGATGAATGCCGAGACCGGGAAAATAATCTATTCGGTCAACGAGAATCAGCAGCTTCCGGAGGCTTCCATCACCAAAATAATGACAATGCTGCTGGTTTTTGAAGCGCTTGACGAGAAGAAAATAACCATGGAAGAAAGTGTGACGTGCAGCGAATATGCCGCATCAATGGGCGGTTCTCAGATATGGCTGGAGCCGGGTGAAACAATGACGGTTCATGAGCTTATCAAGGCGGCGCTGGTGGGTTCGGCAAACGACGCGTGCGTGGCTCTGGGAGAACACATCGCAGGCTCCAATGAGGCATTTGTCTCGATGATGAATGCCCGCGCCGAGGAGCTTGGTATGACCGACACATTTTACTGCAACTGCACGGGGCTTGACGCGGACGGGCATGTGACATCGGCAAAAGATATAGCCATTGCCTCTGCCGCGCTGCTCGAACATGAAAAAGTGCTGGAATACACCGGAATATGGATGGACACACTTCGCGACGGCAAGCTCCAGCTTACCAATACCAATAAGCTCATCAAGCATTACAACGGGGCAATCGGTCTGAAAACCGGGACAACGAGCAAGGCGGGCTGCTGTATTTCGGCTGCCGCGAGGCGTGAAGGAATGACAATGATAGCGGTAATTCTTGGCGCTCCCGACAGCAAAAGCCGTTTTGCCGACGCGAGAAAGCTGCTTGATCACGGCTTTGCAAAGTGCGAGCTTACGGACGTTTCTGAGATAGAGGTGGAATTGCCGGATATTCCCGTTGTGGGTGGAATTGAAAAGACAGTCGGAGCATACGCTGACATTTCCGGCAAGGTGCTCACCGAGAAGGGCAGAGGCAGGCAGATCAAGGCGGTCGTGGAACTGCCCGAATCCCTTGACGCTCCCGTGGAGGTGGGGCAGCCGATAGGCATTGTAAAGCTCGTGCTTGACGGTGAAACCGTAGGTCAGTATGACGTCTGTTCAGACCGTACATCCGAAAGGGTGACATTTTCCGCGGCGTTCGCGGAGCTGTTCAGAGGGCTGTTTATAAATTAGTTTATAAATTAACAATCTCTTATAAATCAAAACAGGCATTGCATCCGGAGGCTGTCGCTGTTGGAGGCAATGCCTGTTTTTTTTGAATGTCTTACATAATGAGATTTACCGTGAGCGCGGCGATTATCATGCCTGTAAGATCGGCTGTCAGCGCGGCTGGAATTACATATCCCGTCTTTTTTATTCCAACGCTCCCGAAATAGATTGTTATTGTGTAAAACGTGGTTTCGGTGGAACCCATCATCACTGAGGCGACATTCCCCGCCGTACTGTCAGGACCGCAGGAGGAAAAGATTCCCTGAAGGACGGCGAGCGCACCGCTGCCGGAAATTGGTCTTATAAGCATGAGCGGCAGTGTTTCGGGCGGAATGTGAGCCATTCCGATGAGCGGAGCGGCAAACTGTCCGAGAGCTTCCACAGCTCCGGACGCACGCAGGGTCGATACGCAGAGGGTCAGCGCGGTCAGGGCGGGAATTATTCCGGCTGCCGTGCGCAGCCCTTCCCGCGCCCCCTCCATAAAAGCGTCGAATATATTTATCTTTTTAACCAGTCCGAATATTACAATGCCTGACACGGTGAATAATACGATGTAATTGCCCATTATCCGTTCTCCCTTTGCAGAGCGCCGCACATCAGCAGTCCGGCGGTGAGGGCGCAGAGCGACGTTATCCAGACGCACGGCAGAATTCCTCCCGGATCAGATGAGCCTGCCGCGCCTCTCAGCGTCATGACCGTTGTCGGAATGAGCTGTACTGACGCGGTGTTGAGCAGTGCGAATGTAGCCATCTCATTGCTGGGTTTGCCGCCGTTGTCAGGATATTCCCGTGCCATTGCCTTCATTGCTTTTATTCCGGGGGGAGTGGCGGCATTGCCGAGACCGAGAATATTTGCCGAGATGTTCATGCAGACGTACTTTTCCGCGTCGCTTCCGCTCTTCAGTCCCGGCATGATGAGCCGGAGCAGCGGACGTACCATTCTGGCAAGTATATCGGTAAGACCGGATTTTTCCGCTATCGACATTATACCGCTCCACAACACCATGCCTCCGGCAACGGTCATCATCAGTTGCGCCGTGCTTATGCCGCTTTGCAGTATTGCGGAGCATACCTCCGCAACGTTTCCCGAGACAATTCCCCAGACCGACGCGACAATTATCATTGCCGCAAAAATGTAATTCATCACGGTTCTCACCTCATTAGTATGGGAAATTCAGTTTTTTTATGTTTTTTTACTAAAACGATTTACTTATATCTATGAATGTGGTATCATTATTATTACGAGAATATTTTTGGGAAAGGAAGATGTGCTTGCCGGATTTCGACAAATACCGCCGTACGGATGTCGGCGACAATGACCTTGACGGCGGGCTGAGCGACGGATTCGACGACG
>ONWI01000006.1 GCA_900321515.1 uncultured Eubacteriales bacterium
AAATGCAGCAGGTCTGTGATAATACATATGAGTTCCCCGATCTCACATTAGATCAGGCTGCGTAAGCACGGCAGTCATTTTTGTTAATGAGTATAATATACACTCCCTTTTTCTGTATCAGAACTGCGGAGACAGGAACAGGATACCTATTACTGGGAATCCGACAAGGCCCGGTACTTTTACAGAGCGACGGAGGACGCGTCTATTCACGATACCGGTATCTGGATGGATATCAAATAACCGGTCAGGCATAAGGAGAAGGAGCCAATGATTGAGATAAAACGAATCCACCAAAGCAACAAGGAAGACATCAATATACCCAACCAACCGTTTTTAATATTCGGACGGATGGTGCCGCACCTTGACCACGGATGCTGGAGTTATACGGTTGAAAAACTGGACGATGGGTCGGAAATGTGTTTCCCGGATGAAAATTATAACTACGAGGAAATGAAAGCCGACAGCGTTTTTCTCGGCGCGTATGACGGCGAAAAATGCGTCGGGCTGGCTGTTTTGCGGCGGGGATTTTTGAAATACATGTATCTCTATGATCTGAAAGTAAACAAAGAGTACCGCAGGTGCGGCGTGGGCAGAAAGCTGATTGCGGAGGCAAACAATGCAGCCCTTGCGGACGGATACAGAGGTATTTATACTGTAGGGCAGGACAACAACCTTGCAGCCTGTCTCTTCTATATCAAAAACGGTTTCCGCATCGGCGGCTTTGACACGGAGGTTTACAACGGAACCAGTCAGGAAGGCAAATCCGATATTATTTTTTATCTTGGATGACCGGAAAAATGAAAGGAGAATATTCTAAAATGAAATTAATTGTCATGGATATGCAAAAAGCGCTCATGGACGACGAGCTTTACAATCTTCAAGGGCTGACTGCAAACGCTGTGAAACTCATTCAGACAGCCAGAGAAAATGAGATCGAAGTCATCTACATTCAGCATGACGCCGGCGCCGGCACGGGTTTTTCCATGGGAGACGAAGGCTTTGAAATCGCCGACGAGGTTGCCCCGCGTGAAGGCGAGAAGGTGTTTATCAAGACCGTTAGCAGCAGCTTCGGCAACGGGGATTTTGCCTCCTATCTCGAAGCGACTGTGGACAATACCCTGATGATCATAGGCTTGCAAACGAATTTCTGTGTAGATGCCACCGTGAAATCCGCTTTTGAGCGAGGTTATCATGTGATTATTCCGGAGGGAACCAATTCCACTTTTGACAACCCCTATATGACCGGCGAAATCACCTGCGCGTATTACTTCAACGAGGTATGGCCGGATCTGTTTGCGGAGTGCGTTTCCATGGACGAGGCAATGGAAATGTTAAAAAACAGTGAGGTTATCAGATGAACATTCAGCTCAGAAAAATGACCGCGCAGGAATACAGTGATTTTTACGAATACAGCAAAAATCACCACGCCGAAGAACTGATGAAGGAACTGAATATGACTCCTGACGAGGCTCTGATTGAAACCGAACAAGAACTGATAGAGATGCTTCCGGACGGATTGAACACAGCGGACAATTTTTTATTTGTCATCGAGGGTCTTGCCGACAGAAAAAAAGTGGGGTTCATGTGGTATTTGTTTGAATCCACCGATCATGTTAAGCAGGTCTTTTTGTGCGATTTTGTCATTCAGGAAAGGGATCGTCGGAAAGGATATGCGACCGCCGCGTTATATGAAATGGAAAAACACGCGGGAGACAATGGCTGTCGGGAAAGCTTGCTGTTTGTCGCAAATGACAATACCGCCGCAAAAAAATTATATGCAGGATGCGGATACGGTTTTCTGAAGAACGGAGATTACGGCGTATTCTTAAAGAAGACGCTGTAAGAGCCTGTCACCGGAAAGGAAGGAATATGAAATTATTCAATCAATACCGAGGGCTGCGGAGGGAGATATACATCCTCTTCTTCGGCAAGATGGTCACGAGTCTCGGCAGCATGATCTGGCCGGTGCTGACCATGATCCTCAGTCAGAAGCTGGGACTCTCAGCCGCGGAAATCTCCTATTACTTCGTCGGATCGAGCCTCATCATGCTTCCCGCCAATATCATCGGTGGCAAGATTGCCGACCGATTCAACAAAAAATGGATTATCGTGTGCTGCGACAGCGTGAGCATCATCTGCTTCTTAATCAGCGCGGCAATTCCGCTCGGAACCGGCACGGTGCTGCTCTTTATCTTTGCGGGTATCTTTCAGTCCATGGAGAATCCCGCGTATGAAGCGCTCTTCGCCGACCTTTCCTCCACCAGGGACAGGGAACGTGCCTACTCGCTTGATTATCTCGGCGGCAATCTCGGACTCGTCCTTTCGCCCACCATCGCCGGGCTGCTCTTCAAGAATTATCTCTGGTTGAGCTTTCTCATCAGCGGATTTTCCATCGCCGTCTCGACAATTCTCATAGCCGTGCTCATCAAGGACGTAACGCCGGTGGAAGACAACAGCGAGGAGTCGGAATATCAGAAGAATAAGGACGGCGCGGGCATTTTTACCGTGTTGAGAGAAAATCGCACGCTGCTCCTCTACCTGCTGTGCAGCACTCTCTGCGCGGCAGCCTACGGACAGTACACTTTCATTATGCCTCTGGATATGGCGGCGGTTCACGGTGACGCGGGCGCGGTACTATTCGGAACGGTGTCCAGTCTCAACTGCATTACCGTTGTGATTATCACTCCCATCATCACTAAGTTATTCGTAAGAATGCGCGATACCGGCAAAATGCTGACCGGCAGGCTGCTCGTCTTTGCGGGCTACGCGGTTTTTATTCTGCTGCTCGGCTTTATTCCGGGCTATTACCTCGCTATGCTGATTTTCACATGGGGCGAAATTTTCAATGTGCTCTCAGAAGGTCCTTATGTTTCCACCCGTATTCCGGCGAGTCACCGCGGGCGCATCAACGGGCTCATGAGCGTTGCCTACACGGCGGTTTCGGGCTGCATTGACCTCGGCGTGGGGCAGCTCTACGACCGCGCCGGGCACGGCTGTGCGTGGGCGCTGATTCTTTCGGTGATGCTTCTGTCGGCGGCGTTTACGGTGATCCTGAAAGCATACGACAAAAAGGCATACCCGAAACTGTATTTAAACAAACAGGAGATGAATCATGATACGATTGGAAAAAATAGACGCGAAAAACATCTTGAAAGTGATAGATCTCGAGGTTGCTAAGGAACAAGAGATTTTTGTTGCCCCAAATGACATCAGTATAGCGCAGGCTTAAACATCAGTAGGAACGGAATGCTGTGCGCTGCCATTCGGGATATTTGACGGTGATACAGCCGTCGGCTTTCTGATGATTGGTTTCAACGAGGCGGCGCTGGAAGAAGAAGCGCCGGAAATACTCAAAAACAATTACAGCCTGTGGCGTCTGATGATTGATGAAAGATACCAGAACAAAGGCTATGGCAGAGAAGCGATCAGGCTTGCTCTGGATTTAATAAGGACATTCCCCTGCGGAAAAGCGGTCTACTACTCCCTCTCCTACGAACCGGAGAACGATGTCGCGAAAAAGCTGTATCATTCTTTCGGCTTTGTCGAAAACGGCGAGATGGACGGAGACGAAGTTGTGGCGGTGCTGAAGCTGTAAGAGCCTGCTGACCTATCTCTTCACGCACGTCTGGCACGCTGCCTTTAGCAGCAGGCATATCTTTCCGCTATATTTTGCCAAAATCCTGGTTAATACTTGTAAGTAGGAGGTTATTATGGAAGAAAAAAAGACAACCAAAAAAGTGATCGTAGAAAAAACGGTCAAATCCGGCGTTTCCTTTGGCAGCGCGCTGGCGATGGTGATCAGCTACACGGCGTATAAATCCATCTTCTGGGCGATCATTCACGGTCTGCTCGGCTGGATCTATGTGGTGTATTACGTCCTGCGCTATGTTCTTTAATTTCGGGGAGGGAAAGACTTGCTTTATCATAAAACAGTTGAATTAAAAAACGGCAAAGAATGCCTGCTGAGAAATGCGGAGGGAACCGACGCGGAGGGGTTTCTGGAATATTTTATCAAGGCGCACGGGGAGACGGATTATCTGACAACCTATCCCGACGAAACAGGAAATGACCTCGGCAGAATGTCCGAAAGGCTTTCTTCCACGGCACAAAGCGACGGCGGTATCGAAATCGTGGCAATTGTTGACGGAAAGATCGGCGGAAGCGCAGGCATAAACATACTCAATCCCCGCGATAAGACAAAACACCGGGCGGAATTCGGCATATCGGTGCTGAAGGATTACTGGGGATTGGGAATAGGCAACGCGCTGACAGCGGCATGCATTGAATGTGCGCGGGCGGCGGGGTACCTCCAGCTGGAACTTGATGTTGTCTCTGACAATGAAAGCGCTGTAAAGCTGTATATGAAACACGGATTTATTGAGTACGGCAGAAACCCCAGAGGATTCCGGAACAGAGTCGGCAAATGGCAGGAGCTTGTGCTCATGCGGTTGGAGCTGTGAACGGCGACGAAACAAGCTCTAAGAAAGGATTGACGCAGAATGACTCCCGAAGAATTAAAAGCCAGATGGAAAAGCGAAGAAAACGTCGCTCACATGAAGGGCTGGGATTTCTCGCATATTCACGGTCGCTACGAGGAAGATGAGAAGTATCCCTGGAATTATGAGCGGATCATCCGAAGCGTGCTCCGGGACGACATGAAGCTGCTGGATTACGACACCGGCGGAGGGGAATTTTTGCTCTCGCTCAATCACCCTTATGAAAACACCTCCGCGACAGAGGGTTATCCGCCGAATGTGCGGCTTTGCAGGGAGCGGTTGCTGCCGTTGGGGATAGATCTGCGGGAATGTTCCGACGCCTCGCAGATACCGTTTGAGGACGAATCCTTTGACGTGATCATCAACCGCCACGGGGATTTTGATCCGCCTGAACTGAAACGTCTGCTAAGACCCGGCGGACTTTTCATCACACAGCAGGTCGGTTCCGAAAATGACAGAGAACTGGTGGAGGCAGTGCTTCCCGGCACAGTGCCTCCCTTTCCGCATGACAATTTTCCGGAGCGGAAAAAGGATTTTGAGGACGCGGGCTTTGCCATTCTGCAAGCCGGAGAGGCATTCCGTCCGATTCGCTTTTACGACGTCGGCGCGTTAGTGTGGTTTGCCCGCATCATTGAGTGGGAATTTCCTGGCTTTTCCGTAGACCGCTGCTTTGACCGGATGCTCCGTTTGCAGGAAATCATCGGGAACGGCGGCAGCATTGACGGCACAGCGCACAGATACCTCATTGTCGCAAAGAAGCCGGGTTGAACACTTTTATCACTTTATCACTTCGTACTCAATGAAGTGTCAGTAATCTGAAGGGGCGTTGAATATGATCAGACACGTTGAAATCGGCGATAAAGCGGCTTGGTTCAGGCTTGACGGGCATCTGCCGGAAGATGGATTTGAGGAGAAGGTGCGCAACAGGCAGGCATATGTCTGCATTGAGGACGGAAAAATCATCGGCGTTCTCCGCTATAACCTATTCTGGGACCTTATCCCTTTCTGCAACCTGCTGTATGTCGACAGCGATTACCGGAGGCAAGGCTACGGAAAGCGGCTCATGGCGCATTGGGAAGAGGAAATGAAGGCTGCCGGCTGCGGAATGGTAATGGTTTCCACGCAGGTGGATGAGGACGTGCAGCATTTCTACCGCAAGCTTGGATATAAGGACAGCGGCGGGTTTGTCGTGGATATTCCCGGCTATGAGCAGCCGATGGAATTAATCATGATTAAGGGGCTGTAGCGTTTCGGGGCAACAGCGGGTTGCTTGCCATTCATCCTGCGGTGGATTACAATAGAATCATGGAGGTGTTTTGCATGAACACAAAAGATGTAATATATGAACTCAGAACCAAGAACGGGCTTTCACAGGACGAGTTGGCGGAGAAGGTCTTTGTAACCCGTCAGGCGGTGTCGCGGTGGGAAAACGGCGAAACCGTACCGAACACCGAAACATTGAAGCTGCTGTCCAATCTTTTTAATGTTTCCATCAACACCCTGCTCGGTTCACCTCAGAAGCTCATCTGCCAGTGCTGCGGAATGCCGCTGGAAGACGAAATTATCGGAAGGAATCATGACGGAACTCTCAATGAAGATTATTGCAAATGGTGCTATGCCGACGGAACTTACACCTACAGCGATATGGACGAGCTTATCGACGTCTGCGTAACACACATGGTAAACGAGAATTTTTCCGAAGAACAGGCGCGTGCTTACATGAAGCAGAAGCTCCCCCTGCTGGACTACTGGAAGCGGTACGAAGAACTCAGCGACAACGGGCAGTTTGAGGAATTCAAAAAGCAGCTCATCGACGAAATCAACGACCTTCACATCGAGGGTATGCCAAAGCTCGAAAAACTCAACGCGCTTGTCGGCAGTTTTGTCAATCTGGAATATCGGCTTCCCGGCGGTCAAAAAGTCAAATTCCTCGATGACGGGACAACCTATCTGGGGAATCAGCTTCAATCGGAATTCGGCGGAGAGCGCTGCTTCGGCGTACTTGCCAACATGGATTTTATTCTCATATGCACCTATGAGGCCGATGGCGCCAATCCAGAACTCGTCCTTTATAAGAAGAGATAATGCACTGTTCTTTGCCATTCGGAACCCTCTTTTGTCATAACGGCAAAAGAGGGCTTTTTATTTCTTGCAAACGGTTGAATATTTTCTGTATCGGGTGTATAATTAGCAAAAGAACAGTATCTCGGAGAAACGGTGAGATTGAAATGAAAGACCTTCTGATTACGGGTGCAAACGGCGGCATGGGAAGAGCAACCGTCGAATTATTCGCAGCGAGCGGGTACCGCGTGTTCGCCCTCGACAGGGATCAATGCGAACCGGGGCAGAACGTTATTCCGGTTCAGGCGGACGTCACCGACGAAAAAAGTGTAATCGCCGCGCTCAAG
>ONWI01000019.1 GCA_900321515.1 uncultured Eubacteriales bacterium
GATTCATAAGCTGGAAGTGGATATTTTCGGACACACACATACCTATGACCCCCATTACCAAGCGGATAAGCAGGCAGAGGAAGGGCAGGGGAGCGATGTATTCTTTGATGCGTTTCCAATCAAGCCCGACAACGACGGACATCTGGTAGGGCTGGAGAACATCACCTCCCATCTGTCAAGCGAACCCGGTTATGACGGCATGACCAAGATCAATCCCATTACGCTGCTCAAGGTCATGCCGGGCGTGGTCTTCTTCTTCCGGTTCCTGCTGCATGATTCAGAGATCAGGCACGGAGAGGAGTCCGTAACCATCACAGCAGACGAAAAGCTGGCGTTTTTCAAGAAAATCATCGCCGACTTCGGTATGGGCGCCAAGACAAATGTGGGCTTTGGCTTACTGGAGGAATTTACTCCGTCCATATCCGCCACTTATCTGCGCAGCACAGTCTGTTCGCAGCGGAGCGGTACGTCTATGAATAACAATGCTTCTCCGGCTTCTAACAGTATGAATGAGGCGCAGACTTCTTCATCCGCGCCGGCTTTTGCCTATACAGAGGGCAAGGTCTATGACGCCGTAATTGTAGAAGTAAAAAAGAAGCAGCTTAAAGTTCAACTGAAGGAGGACGACGAGACAAAACCAAAGCCTATCATCAAGCAGGAAGATATTCCCCCTGATCAGTTCGGAAACGTCAATAATCTGACACAGAATGCCGTTTTTAGGGTAGGTAAGGCTTGTCGCGTAAGATACTGCGGTTGTAGACCGAACAATGCAGGCGGAAACGATGTTCCTGTTTTCAGGATGGAAGAGGTTGACAAAGGAGTGTCGTAATGAACAGATTTTATGTGGACGCGGAGACTGACGGGCTTTACGGAAGATTTCTGAGCGTGGCGGCACTGGTAACGGACGGAAACGGCAGAGAGCTTGACCGCTTCTACACCGCCCTGCGCATAGACTGCTCGGACGTCCGGAGCGAATGGTTGAAGCGGAATGTGCTGCCGCATCTCTCCCATGCGCTTTCGTTTGTCAGTACCGAGGAAGAATTGCTGGATCGCTTCTGGGAATTCTGGATGAAGCACAGGGAAGAGTCCGACTGCATTGCCAATGTGCCCTATCCTGTGGAGACGCGGCTTTTTACCGCCTGCGTGAAGAAGGATGTGACTGCGCGCGAATTTCTCGGTCCCTTCCCGCTGTATGACCTCTGCACGCTGCTGGCGACGCGGGGATACGGTGCCGATCCTGATGTGGCGGCGCTTTCCGGACTGGGGCTTACACCGCACGACGCGATGGACGACGTGCGGATGATGGCGGCGGTCTGGGAAAAGCTGATGGAGTCAGACAGGATATCCGAGTAAAAAATCAGCCTGAGACATGCTTCCCATGGAAGATTCTCAGGCTGAAACTGTTATTATTTTTCAGGTTTTTTCGGCGTCAAGCAAACCGAAGCCCTGCGAGTTTTTGGCTCCCAGACCGGCGTTGTACAGGAAGGTGATCCCCTTCCCGCTGCCGGAAATCACATATTTCCCCTTGAAGCCGTTGATCCATGTGCCTTTGAAATTGGTGACGATTTTTCTCTGGTGAGGCAGAGGGGAAATGCTGAGTTCCGGTGGTTCCTCACCGACAATGGCGGCGTATTTGTTACGGTAATTGAGCAGCAGGTATCTGACACATGCGTCGTCAGGCGGCGCAAAGTAGGTAGTGCTGCCGTTTTTTTCCGTGCGATAGACGCACACGGGCGAATTAGCGGCGAAGGTATATTCCCCGTCGCAAAAATGCCGGTTCCCGAGGGCTAGATCGCTGATAGGCAATATGGAATCAAACAATCTGATGCGGCTGTCGTTTTCAAGGCTCTGCTGTAAAGCGTCGCAAAAGGCAAAAACGGGGCTTCTCACCTCCAGTTTGACGCGATCCTCGAAAAGGAAGTGTCCGTCCGCGACGATGTGTTTCCCACACAAGGAGCCAAAGACAAATGCCTTGTATCGGTGCGATGAGAAATATCCTCCGTCATGAAGAAAATCGGAATATCCCGTTTCTTTGAGCTTGGCATAGATCGCGCTCTGGAGCTGATGATTGTAATTAAACGGCAGACAGAGTTTTTCGGGACACCGCATTGTCATTATAAGCTGCATTTTTCATCCATCCCTATCCTTCACATTTGAAATGATTGTAGCATATTATGCCATCCGGGTCAAGAGCGAAAATGTCATGCGGAAAAATACAACGAAAAAAGAAAAGGAAGTCATATGAAAACAATTATTGAATTGTACGATGAACAATCCCTGTTGAACCTGCTTGCTGTCTGCGTGGTTCAGCCGCAGGCGGAAAATGTGGTGTTCATCGGTCAATTCCGCGACAGAAGGAAAACCGCTGCGATGAAGCAATGGGTGGACGGCTTTCTGCAAAAACGCGGAATCAAGACAAAGACTTATTTTGTACATACGGATACGTCCGATTACAACGCTGTGATCGAAGCATTGCTTAAGACAAATGAGCGGTTTTCCGGCTGTGCACTGGAGGTCTGCGGCGGTCAGTATCTTGCGCTGCTGGCAGCCGGCGTCTTTGCTGAGAGGGTGCAGATTCCGATCTTCCATTACAGCATAGCGAACAAACGGTTTGAGAATATCCGCCATGCGGAGGAAGCTGACACATTCAAAACTCCCGCCTTCACCGCCGAGGAAATGATTGAACTCGCTCACGCGGGCAGAATGAACGGCGGACACTTTTCCTCGTTTAGGTTGACGTCTTCCTGTACGGAAGACGTCAGGGCGCTTTGGAGATTGTTCCTGAGCCATAAATCCGACTGGCATAGAATCATGGTTTTCTTTCAGGCTGCGCGCAGCGACAAAGAGCATCCGCTTCAGATTACCATCGACCGTGCATCATCGCAGAATCAGGCAGTCAGCAACGGCTTTTTGCGTGAACTGGAGGAAACCGGACTGATCAGCGGGTTGAGCCTTTCTTCCCCGAAAATCAGCTTCACATATAAAAGCCGGATCGTCATGGCTGCCATGCAGGATGCCGGAGCGGCGCTGGAACTGTTTACATACATCAGCATCCGGAACCATCCGGGATTCTTTAACGACTGCGAGATCAATATGTGCATAGACTGGGATGGCGCCGGCCCCTCCCATACAGCCAATGAACTGGATGTGGTCGCCGTGAGCGGCGTGACGACGCTTTTCATCTCATGCAAGAGCGGCAAGCTGGATACGGCTTTTCTCAATGAAATCTACACGCTGACCGTCCGGCTGGGCGGCAGACTGGCAAAGCCTGTGCTCATGACGGCGGCGCTCTTCCCCGGCAGAGACAACAATGCCTTACTGCAGCGCGCCAAAGACCTTGGCATTGAGCAAATCGCTGTGAGCGACATCTGTCCCCTGATGCGCGAAGGCAGATTCAAAGGCGGAGAAAGCTGCGCCGTCTGCCTGACCCGGGCTTGTGAGAATACCCTCGCTCAGAGACTCCACCGTCTGTGCAGGTAGTTTGTAAGCGTCAAATAGCTCGTGCATTCCAATCCGGCTCAAACCGAAGTACAATAGAAAAGATCAAGGAAATAGACAAGTCAAAAGAAGTCTATAGAGTTGGTTGGAGTAAATGATACAAGGAGCGTGCAGGAATGGAAACAGGAAGCACAAGAGCTATCAGCGAAGTA
>ONWI01000201.1 GCA_900321515.1 uncultured Eubacteriales bacterium
CCCTGTAAACTCTATCCGATGCAACATCGTGGAGGAACATTATGCGGCTGCCCGTCGCGTTCCGAGGAGATGGCTTGAGCTGTGCAGCAATGTACAGTCGAGATAGATGACCGTTCACGACAGAACTCGGCTTACAGTTCTGCTCATTTATTTTAAATATCAATAAGCGCTGTTTTCCTTTGCGGCTGTCCGGTCAGGTAAGACAGCGCTTGTATTTGCTGAGATACCGGATTATTTGGGAGGTGCGTCCGCAATGAGCAGTTTTATTTGTGACGATAAGCAGGTGTGGAAAAAGACAGTCGCGGTCAAGAGCAGACAATCCGATTCCGGAGCGTGGCGCGGCGCGGAGCTTTGGGACTTGCTGGACGAGGACGGAATGCCCATCGGCGCCACCCATGTCCGGGGCGAAAAAATGCCTCACGGGGCGTATCACAGAGTCGTGGAGATATTCACGCTCAATTCAAAAGGCGAGATGCTGGTCACAAAGCGCGCACCCGAAAAAAAGCCCTACCCGAATATGTGGGAGACAACCGGCGGCGCGGTGGTCGCCGGGGAAGATTCTCTCGACGCGGCGCGGCGCGAACTGCGCGAGGAAACCGGGATTGTCGTCGATACGGGCGAATTGGAACTGATACTCACGCACAAGGGACAGTCGGCGTTCGTGGACATTTACCTCGCGCGCAAGGATGTTCCCGTGGAACAGCTGACCATGCAGCCCGGCGAAACGGTCGAGGCAAGATGGGTCGCCCTCTCCGAATTCGAGCGGATGATCGGCGACGGACTGATTCCCGCCCCCGTGTGCAGAAGGTACGCCGTGGTAAAATACATTCTGATGAATCAGACTGAACAATAATACGCAAACCGCCCCGGCAAAGGCAGCCTTCCGACTGCCCCACCGGGGCGATAATCATAGCTTGATGACGGGTTTCTTGGGCTTTGGGGCAATCTGCGGGGTGTCGGTGAGCTGTGCCATTACGACGCGGTAGAGCGTCTCCGGATCGTCAAGGAATCTGTCGCGCACGACTGTCGCGTAATTGTAGGTGGGGACATACACCTTGACGCTCATGGTTTCCATTGTGCCGTCGTTGACCGTGCAGGTCACATGATAGCCTTTGTCGCACGCCTCGATGCGGGTTTTGTTCTGTTTGCTGACATGGCGGCGGCTTATCAGTCTGGACATCGCTTCCAGCGATTTTTCCCGAACAGTCAGCGGAAGCGCGTCGTAAAGAGTATCGGCAATTATCTTGCCGCTTTCGGTTATAACAAGCGCGCCGTCCTCGGCATTTTCCACGACATTCCCGTGCCGTACCAGCGAAGATATCGCGTCGCTCGCCTCGAAATAATTGGCAAGGCCGCGATCCAGAAAAATATCCGTCAAATCCTTGCGGGAAAGCGACTGTGTGCTGTTGCTGAGCAAAAAGCAGACCAGCACCTTGATATCGCTCTTGTTTTTGAGTCCGTCGGGTCTTACGCCGCCGGTGAATGCGTCAATCTTTTCCTGCTGCATTTGGGCAAGCCTCCTTCTTGGGAAGAATTACACTCTAATAATATTTTACCCTTAAAAAGTCATAATTTCAATAGCAAAAAATTAAATATTATTAATTTCGCACAAATTTCCATTAAAACATTACCAAATTTTTTTTGAAAAACTGTTCCATTTTTAATGTCGGTATGATATAATTATTCAGAAAGGATGTGTCTCATAAGCAATGGAGAACAAAAAGTACACAATAAAATGTCCTGAGTGCGGAACCGAAATTGAAGTATCCCGCCCTGCAATAATCAATGTGCAAAACGACCCCGAGTATAAAATAAAGGTACTTAGCGGTGAGCTTTTCAACGAGAAATGTCCCGAATGTAATCAGGGCTTGCAGGTAGTTTCCAGAATAACCTATCACGATATGGAAAAGCGCCTGATGATCTACTTCCGTCCTATCACATCTCAGGAGGAGCTCAAGACATTTGACTACGAGGCGATAAGGAGCGCCATCGAGGACAATTTCAAAGCCCCCAATTACGCAATCCGCGTGGTCACCACCGTCAACGAGCTTATGGAAAAAATCAAGATTGCCGAATTCGGGCTCAATGACGGCGTTATTGAGATAGCCAAATTCGTCTATTTCGACATATTCACCAAGCAGTTCGACGGCATCGGCGTGGTCAATATCTATTACGAACGCCGCGATGACAAGGACGCGCTCATATTCTTCTGCGACGACGGCAGGACACGTTCCATCATGATAGATTCGGACGTGTACGCCGCCATTGAAAAACGCTTCTCGGCGGTGGTCAAAGCCATCTATACTTCACGCGTATGCATGGTGGGCCGCGACTGGGCTCTCCGCATGATAAGGGCGTACAGCAAGCTCGACAGTGAAAATGAGGCGTCTGCGCCCGAAATCAAGCCGGAAATTAAGCTGCTTGATTCGGAGAACTGATTTATTCCGATATTTCCACACAATTAAAACGTCTGCCGCCCCCTATCAAAGGGGGCGGCAGACGTTTTTTTATGTGATGAAAGCGGGAATCACGCGAGTCCGTTGTCCTTGCAGTACTGGATGTTTTTCTTGTGCTGTTTGTATGTCTCCGCGTAGTAGTGATTGCCGTAATTGTCGTTAAAGAAGAAATAAGCCTTGCATTCCTTGTCGGGATAAACGGCAGCCATTATCGAGCTTGCCGAAGGGCTGCATATCGGACCCTTGGGAAGTCCGGAAATGGTATAGGTATCGTATTCGCTGCGGAAGCCGGCGGGACGATCGTCACTGACGACATAAGGATAATAGTGAGTCGCGTCGGATTGCAGCTTGCCGCCTGTACCGCTGACGCTGGGGTGCTCCATGCGGTTCCAGAAAACGGCGGATATCTTGTCCCGTTCGCTGTTGTCAGGGGATTCGCGTTCAATGATGGAGGCGAGAATGACCGCCTTGTCGAAGCTGATTTCGGCGGTCTTGAAGCCTTCGCCGTTTGAATCGGCATAACTGACCGCTTCATCGGATATCTTCACCCGGAAATTATTCAGAAAACGTTTGATGACCGATTGGGGCTTTTCACCAACGTAGAAGGTGTATGTGTCGGGATAAAGATATCCCTCCAGCGGATATTCTCTCTGCTGAAGGATATCGTTCGACGGAAGGAAGGAATATTCCTCCGTGAAGTCGGTGGTTCTCATCTCGGTGTAGAAATCCTCGGCAGCGCAGACCCCGTTTGTCTCGAGCAGCGCGCCGTACTGCCGGACGGTGCGGCCTTCCGGGAATGTGACGCTGACGGTGGCAGGCTCGGCGGAGGTCTGACTTGCGTCGTGTTCCGGCTTGTCCCGTTCCATGAATACCGCGACTATCCCGCCGCACAGCAGAAGCGCGGCGATGAGCATTATACCCAGGAATTTGAATCCGGAGGCGTCGCCGCTTCCCTTTTGGGAAGCTCCCCTATGATTCCGGGCGGACCTCTGCCCCGCCTGCCCCTGCCGCTGCGCGGTTCTCTGAACCGGCTGTGAGGAATATGCCGGAGCACGTCCCGGAGCCGGTCTGGGAGCCGGACGACGGGCAGGTCTTTGGGGTTGTCTTTCATTCTGATTCATTAATATCGCTCCCTCGTAAAAATGTGCGCTCCAGATTATTATACAAAACCGCGGGGCATATGTCAAATAAAAAAATGGCTTTCCGCCCAGTTGCGACAAAACCCATGCGCCGCGCAAATTATAATATTGCTGCGCTGATACTGATTGTCAATCAAAAGCAGACAATTAATATTACGCTGCAGAGGGAGGACTGTGTGACTATGAACGTACAGCAAACAGCAGCCGGCTTAAACGGCGAACCGGGCGAGAATATACTGCCGCTGCTCAAAAGAATCATTCCGGGACTGACAGCGGCGGTAATCAGCGCCCTGATGAACCGGGCGGCGCTTCCCGGAGGATATTTCCCGCTCGGAGCCGCTTTCATAGCTGCCGTGCCGCAGAACTGCGCGGCTGCTGCCGCGGTGGGTGGCATGATAAGCTGCCTGACCGACGGCGGGGTTCTCACCTCAATGACAGGGCTGCGGCATGTGGCATCGCTGCTTGCCGTGTGCGGCATACGATGGGCGCTCGGCGAACTGCGAAGAGTCAACCGCGCCAGATTTTTCCCGTTTTTTTCGGCATTTGCCGGCGTGCTTCTGACCAACTCAGTCATCAACGGCGCGACAGGCTCGGTGATCTCGTATTCCACGCTCTACTTCACCATCGAAGGGACGATGGCAGGGCTGGCAGCCATGTTCTTCTCAGGTGCATGCAGGGCGGCGGAGAGGTTCGGCAGCGGCGAAGGACTCAGCCGCATAGCGTCGGTATCGCTGATATTCACACTCGGAGCGGCGGCAGTTCCTCTGTGCCGGATGAGAATACTCGGCATTTCTCCCGGAATGATACTGCTGCATGCCGCTGTGCTTCTCATTGCTGCGGTCAGGCGTGAAATCGGCGGAGCAGCCGCGGGGATAACCTCCGGCTGCATAACGTCACTTGCCCGGTACAGTATCCTTCAGGGGGCGGTCATACCGGTTGCCGCCCTGCTGGCGGGCTACGCGGCGTTTTTCGGGAGAATCTTCTCCGCCTCGGCGTACATCGCGTGCTGCTTCATGGGGAGTCTGACGGCGGGAAGTCTGGATTATGTGCTGATAGCCGAGGCGGGCGCCGGGGGAATAATCAGCTGTCTTATCCCCCTCGAATACGCGGAGAGAGCGCTTGCCGCTGTGGGCTTCGGCAAACCGTGCGAACATGAATTCACGGCGGGCAGTCACGCCGCGGAAAGACTTAACGGCGTATCGGAGGCAATAAGCGGCATTTGCGGCGTGCTCGGACAGGTGTCGGACGGTCTGGAAAAACGCAGCCTGCCGGACGACGATTCGATCTACAGCCGCGCCTTCACCGAGATCTGTTCCAAATGCGCGCTTTGCGGCAAATGCATCGGCGAAGGCTTCTTGGAGCCGGACAAAAGCATAAGACAGCTTGCGGAAAAACTGAAAAAAGGAAGATCGGTGAGCGGCAGTGAAATATCCGAGGCTCTGGGCAAAAAATGTATCCGTGAGGACGAACTCGCCGGGGAAATAAACCGGGGCTACGGATATTATCTCGCCTCCCGCAGCGCGAACAGCAGGATATCCAGCATACGCTCGGTCGTAAACGGGCAGCTTGAGGGCGTGGGAATGATGCTCGACAGACTCGGCGAAGAGCTTGACGCGGATATCCGGGACGAATATTCCTCGCGGCTGCTCGCCGAACATCTGACCGCGTGCGGATACGACGTATTCAATTGCACATGCGGCATGGAGTCCTGCGGAAAAAGGCGGATAATGCTTACGGTCAGATGCAGCGACGACGAATCCGAGGCGGACGCGGTAGCGGAATTCGCGGGCGGCTGTATGAGAATGAAGTTCAAGCCCGAATCGGCGGAGAGCAGCGGAGATATGCTGAAGATTTCGCTTGTGCAGGATAAGAAATATTCGCTCGTCTGTGCGGGAGCGCAGCACTGCTGCGGGGGCGGAAGCCTGTGCGGAGATTCATACGAATGTTTCGAGGACGCCCGCGGGACAGGCTATATGCTGCTGAGCGACGGAATGGGCAGCGGAGGTCGCGCGGCAGTGGAGGGGGCGCTGACATGCGAACTGTTCCGGAGACTGCTGGGAGGCGGGTTCGATTTTGACAGCGCGGTAAAAATCGTCAATTCCGCGCTCATGATAAAATCCGATGACGAAACTCTGTCAACGGCGGACTGTCTGGGAATAAACCTCTACAACGGGCGAGCCGTGATAAGCAAGGCGGGCGCGGCACAGAGCTATCACATCAGAAACGGCTTGGTCACGCGAATAGACCTGCCGTCGCTACCTCTGGGGATACTCTGCGACACCGACACGGCAAAGTACACCTTCACGGCGGAGGAGGGCGACATCATCGTGATGATCTCGGACGGAGTGCCGACCGACGACAGCCTTTGGTTCGAGAACATTCTCAAATCAATCGACGGACAGCCGACCGAGGATTTTGCGCGGCAGCTTGTGGAATATGCCGTCAGCCGCAGACCCGAGGGGGACGATGACGATATCACAGTGACGATAGGCATGGTCACGGAAATCAAGTATTAAGAAGAAAGCGCGCACACCGTCCGGAAACATCCGGGTGATGTACGCGCTTTTTAGCATAAAAAATTTAGTATGTCAGCGTATTGCGTTGATCCTTCTGCCGGAAAACTTGATGTTGAAGAGCTTGCCGCTGAGATTGATCTTGAAGCGCTCGTATCTCTCGGAATATCCGGAGTTGATCTGCTCAACAGAGAGACAGCCGCGCCTGCTGACGAATCTGTAGACATTGTATTCGCCGTTGCGGTAGGCAAAATCGGTTCCGTTGTCCTGATAATGCAGATATTCGCCGTCGCCGCCGTAAACGACGAGTTCCAGACAGTCAACCTTCTTTTCCCCGACATAATTCATGACCGGCCACATGGGAAGCACCGCGCCTTCGCGGACGTAGATCGGGCAGGTGTCAAGAGGAGCCTCGCGGACAATGCGCGCGCCGCCCGGGAATTTCTCGCCCGTATGGAAGTCGTACCAGTTGCAGTTTTTGGGAAGGTAGACATCGCGGCTGACTTTCCCCTGATCGACAATGGGAGCGACCATCAGCCATTGTCCCACCATGAACTGATCGTTGATCTCAAGCACGTTTTTGTCCTTCTGAAATTCCAGGACGAGCGGACGGAACACCGGCAGTCCCGTGCTCTCGGTCTCGTGGAAGCAGTCGTATATATAAGGGAGCAGTCTGTAGCGCAGGCGAATGTATTTGCGGCAGATTTCGAGTGTCTGCCGGTCAAAAGCCCACGGTTCCTGATGGCGGGTGCCCTTGGCGGAGTGATTGCGGAAAAGAGGCGTAAAACATCCGAGCTGGGTCCAGCGGCAGAGCAATTCGGGAGTGCAGTCCGAGCCGAAGCCGCCCACGTCCGAACCGATGAACGCCATTCCGCTCAGACCCACACTGCACATCTGGGCTATGGAATAGCGCAGATGTGACCAGTGGCTCTGATTGTCACCGGTCCAGCCGGTCGTGTATTTCTGAGCGCCGCTGTAACACGCGCGTGTTATCACAAAGGGACGTTTGCCGGTGTGACGTTTTATGCCCTCGTAAGTCGCCTTGGACATAAGCGAACCGTAGACGTTGTGCATTTCCGCGTGGGTGGTTTTGCGTTCCTCATCGAAGAAAACGACGTCCTGAGGTATTTCTCCGCGGAAGCTCGCCGGCTCATTCATGTCGTTCCAGATGCCCGCAACGCCGTCGTCAGTCATAATCCGCTGATTGTCCGCCCACCAGTTGCGCACGGCGCGCCGTCCGAAATCCGGGAATACCGAATCGCCCGGCCAGACGACGTTTTCATAAACCGAGCCGGCGGTATCGTGCACGAAGAAATCGTTCTTTACACCGTCGTCATAGATCGAATAACCCTTCTCCTTTTTCACGCCGGGGTCGATGATGGTTACCAGTTTGAAGCCGTGTTTTGCCAGGGAATCGATCATTTCCCTGTGCTGGGGATACTGTTTTTCGCCCCATGTAAAGACCTTGAAATTGTCCATGTAATCAATGTCACAGTAGAGCACGTCACAGGGAATCTCATTCTTTCTCATGCTCTTGGCGACATACATAAGTTCGTCGCAATTTTCGTAAGACCAGCGGCACTGCTGATAGCCCAGTGTCCAGAGCTGGGGCAGGGGTGTGGTTCCCGTGAGATATGTATATCCGCTCACGACGTCCTTTATGGAGTCGCCGGAGATAAGATAATAGTCGAGATTGCCGTCGTCCGCGGAAAATGAATAGTAGCCCGTGTTTTCCTTGCCGAGATCGAACTGCGTGCGATGATGATTGTCAAAAAAAATGCCGTAATCCACTTTTTCGCGGTGAATAATTACAAAGGGGATTGATTTGTAGAGACTGCGCATGGATTCGTAATGCGGGTCAGGAATATCGCTGTTCCACATTTCAAATTGATAGCCCTTCTTGTTGAGGAAATTGTACTTGTCGCCCAGGCCGTAAAAATACTCGTCGCCCTCCATGCATTTAAGGACTTCAATCTTGTGATGCGCTATGCTGTCGGACATAGCGTGGCCCTCCATGCGCGCTTGTTCAATAGCCTCCTGAGAAATGACCGCCGCGCCCTGCGCTTCGCGAACGCCCTTGTAGTCACGGCATATCAGGGTGCCGTCGGACTGCATGAATTTGATGAGGAAGTTGTCATAGACGTAAATCGCCAGCTTGGAGGTCGAGATGACCATATAATTGCCCACCATATTGGCGATGATGTGGACGTTTTTGGACTTGTCGCCCTCTATAGCAAAGGAATGGCTGCATTCGGGCTTGAACGGACAGAATACGTTTATAATATCCTCCGTAACTGCAGTGATGTAGCCCACAGCATTTTCAAAAGTTATTTCAACCCGGCTTCCCTCTGTGTTGAAGGATTTTATCCTTCCGTAATTCATATGTAAATCAGCCTCCGTTATAATTAATTTTTGGGAATATATCTGCTGATTACATTATAACAAATATTTTTTCAAATATCAAGAAAAACAGACATGTCTTATAAATACAATATTATAACTCCGCTCAAAGAGTTAGGAACTGTGCAGAATTTAATCCGTCGTTTATTGCGAAGAATAAAGTGTCCTTCGGCATTCTGACGAGCTAAATGCATTCATTATTTCTGCACAGTTACTTACCCTCGCGGTCATCGTTTTCCCGAACGCAATGAATCAGATACCTTTGCCAAAGAATGCTGTTCAAGTAATACAGATACGAAATACTGCCACTTCAAATGCTCATTCAAAAGAAGCGCCGCAAACATGACTCCCAAAACAGGTATCAGCGCATTATTGATAGCGATCTCACTGAATTGTGGGGTAAGTCTTATCTCAGAGAATGAATGGAAGTATATTACTTCACATTCGCGTCGTAGAACGCGAGGAATTTTGCGAATAAATCCTGATCAAGCGAATGACTGAATCTTGCTCTGTCGAGATGCTGATGAATGTAGTCCGCTTTGTCCTTCGCGAATCGCTCCTTGTTTTCGGACGCCTGAATGTCGTAATCCAGCGCATCGCGCCACTTGTCAAATTCCGCGTTGAATTCGTTGCTATATGTTTTGTCGTTGTATACGGAGCTGTGACCGCTGTTTTCAAGACGCAGGAATGTAAACCGCGGGTCGTTCTTGTATGTCTGATAATAAAGATCAAGACCGTATTCGATCGGAACCACATCGTCGTCGGCGCTGTGCACAATCATGATTTTCGCTTGGCTGGCGGCAAATCCGTCCATGGCGGTATTAGTTGCGTATTTGCCATAGTAAATCCATTCATGCAGCTTTACAAATGGCATCATAGTGTAAATGCCGTCACCAGCTTCATGCTTGCCTCCCCCTTCAAAAAGATCCGAGGAGGAATTGCTGCCGGAACATTCAATGACCGCCTTGACTTCGGGGTGGAAGGTCAGCACACTGCATACGCTGTAGCCGCCCCAGCTGTGTCCGAAAAGACCGACAGGCAGATCGGGGAAGTTGCCGCTCTCTTCCACAAAAGTGATCGCATGGTCGAGATCAGCCGAACCCTGCGGGAAGCCGCCGACGCCTTCGCCTTCGCTTTCGTCGCACGCGGTGGCGTCATAGGCAAAGACATAATATCCGTTTCGGGCGAAATAATCAACGCAGTCCATGTAGGAATTATGACCGCCGCCGAATCCGTGGGCGAACACGATAATGCCGTGCTGCCCTTCACCGACGCTGTAGAGATATCCCTTAAGCTTCTGCCCCTTGTCGGAAGTGAATTCATACCCCTTCCGGCTGAGTCCTTCAAAGTCATCAATACGGAGCGTATAGGGCTCGTAGCTCTCAAACCGCTTATTAGTGATGCTGTCGTATATCATCACGGAAAGCGCCCACCAACCGGCGATCATCAAAGCGATGATACACGCAAAAATAGTGAGCAGTATTTTTCCGACGGATTTCTTGGATTTTTTTGATTTTTCTTTTTTCATCGTCATTTTCTCCTTTCAAAATATTCAGAAAATTTATAATTTATTTTCATTATATCATTATTATTATAAAAAGTCAAGTGCCGTAAACGCGGTGTCAAGAAACTTCGTAAGGCAATCAGACGGCAGCTTCAATATGTCCGGCGTGACCTTGGATATATGGATGATTGAAGTGCGACGACGTAGAGCGCAGATTCAGCGTTGCGAAGCGTAAATTCGGTCTTGGTTTGTTGCACACTAAACGGGAAGATACCACCAGAATTTCTATTGTTCTCAGTGTGATTGCTATGAACATCAGCCGCCTCGTGGCGATGTTTTTGAGATTTGGTTTTCAATTATTCAATCCTTTTTTTCCTTTGTGCCATGCTTTCCGCTCTTCAATATTTTCACTTTTCAGCGTGTCAAGGTTTCAGGAAAAACAACTGATAGTTTGTTTTGGAAATAACTGATAAAAGGTTGAAATAATCTTCTGTTCGGCTTATAATAATGTCAGATAGTAGATGGCGAGGAGAAGATAGTATGAAACAACTTCGTAAAACAGTTATTATTATGGTGTGCTGTATTATGGCACTTGCCGCTTTTCCGACTTATTATTTTGTCGGGGCGGAAGACAATGCGGAACACAAAGTGGTGCGCGTCGGATGGTATGAATCGCCGTTTAATCTCATCGACCAGTACGGCAGACGCTCCGGTTATGCATACACTATCCACAACTTAGTGAAATTAACTCCCTCCGTCTCGCCTACGGCGAGCCACCTCCCTCAAAGAGGGAGGCAATATCCGG
>ONWI01000028.1 GCA_900321515.1 uncultured Eubacteriales bacterium
CCTCGGACTGCTCTTCCGGAGCCTCCTCGGACTGCTCTTCCGGAGCCTCCTCGGACTGCTCTTCCGGAGCCTCCTCGGACTGCTCTTGGGTCAGTTCGGCTGCGCCTTGCGCAGGAGAATCATTATCAGACAAACCGCCCTGTTCGTTTATCTCTCCGGAAGTAACATTATCTCCGTTCTTTTCGTCTTCACTTGTGTTATCTGACGTGGCTTGGGTATTGATCTGATTGTTGTCGTTCAACCTAATCCCTCCTGCCATTCTGGTAGAATCAATTATACATATTTATACTGATCAGTGGTGTAATCGACGATATAATCTTCGGTTTCCTCATCAAAGCCCACTACATATTTCCATTCCCTGATCAATCTGCCGCTGCTGTCCATCTTGCCGAATACGCTCTTCAGCTTCACACGGTAAGGGTTTTCCCGCCATGCCGCGTTTGTCGAGAGATTTCTGTATCTGTCCACATCAAAATATGTTTCGCAGTCGGGATTGGATTCCATGAAGCGCGCTCTTTCCTCTTTAGACGCGGTTCGTTCAAAAATGACGAGCTTTAAATTCTTATGGGCATAAAGCGGAGAAAGGTCTGTCAGTCCCACGCTCCCCCAAAGATTGATATATTTGAGATTTTTCAGATCTTTGAGCGGTTCTACACTGCTGACCTTGTTGGTAGAATTCATCTCAATAAATTCAAGGTCCTCCAGTTCGGCAAAAGCGGAAATATTGGTAATTATATTGTCGGTCAGAATGACGGCTCTGAGCTTTTTCAGCGAAGCAATCGCCGAAATATCGGTAATCAGACTGTGACCGAGGTCAAGCGCCCTGAGATCGGTGCAATACCTGAACAAAGGCGCGTAGTCATACTGATCGTATAATTCCTGCCCGTTGCTGTTAAGCGCGGAGAATACGACGGCATCTGTACGAACCTGATACTTCGCGAATTTGACCATCCAGACAAATTTTACGCTGGGATACGCCTCACAAAGCTGTTCCATATCCTTGTTGGAAAAGCCGCAGCCGCACATGTCTATCTTTTTAAGATTTTTCAACCTGGGCAAAGTCTCATCGAGAGCCGCCTTCACCTGATCAAGAGTGTATTCTCCCCCGCGAAGGTCGATAATTTCATCCTCTGTGCCAAACTGCCTGCCGAGAATCTCTATGGGATTATTCATTTTCACATCAGGATGTGCCGCTATATAGTCATCGAGCATCCGGGGATTTGTGCAGCTTTTGACGTCAATGACATTAAGGTTTTTAAAAAACTGCAGGCGTTTCAAATCATCATCTGAAACTGCTCCTTCGAGCTTAAGCGACGTGGCGTTGTTGATATATTCCGTTCCGCATATTACGGTGCGAATGACTATATCACATTCCGGAAGGGCTTTTGCCAGAGTCATGTATGTATCATCCGAAACATTGCAGTCTGTAAGATCAAGCAGGACAAGACTGTGAAGTCCGGCATAGAGCTTCTGGGTATCTGAATCAGCATTTTCCAGCTTGACGCTTTCGGTGTCCGGAGTATAAACCCTGCCGCCGATATTTACATTGCATATCAGACGCGCCCCTGGAACATGCCTGTAAAATTCAATGCATTCCTCCGCGGAAAGCTCCCTGTCCGCCAGGATAACCTTTTTAAGATTCTCGCACTTGTAGAGATCTGACAAGTCGGAAAAGGACGAATTGGTCAGATCAATGACCTCCAACGAATCCAGCTTGGACAACTGCGAATAATCGGAATAATCGCTCCCGCTAAGATCAATTTCTCTGGAGCCGGAGGAATATGTGACATGTTCGCCGAAAAAATCACCTATTACCGCATGAGTCCCGATATACATCAACACGCAAAGAAAAACAGCCGCAAGGGTAACAACAGCGTATAAAACCTTGGATCTGATCCCGGAGTCTTTTTTAGTGTGTTTTTTAGTGTCCTTTTTCGACGATGACCGTTCGACAGAACTTTCATGCTTCTGAGGCGCCGGATCCGAGGCAATATTAGCCGCGGCTGTGCTCCGGACTTGGGTATTCGGTAACGAAGGGACTGTTTCCCTATCGGTAACATTATCGTCGCTCAGAACGGAATCAAAAACGCCTCCGCTTGTTTCAAGATCGTTTGCGCTTCCGAATTCATTTGAACGATCATCGGGATAAACAGGAAAATTGCTGCTCAATAATGGTCACTCCTTTGTATAATCCGCACTTACATATATTTGTACTGGTCCGTATTGTAATCAAAAATATATTCTCCGGTTTCCTCATTGAATCCAACTACATGCATCCAGTCGCCGGTTGCCTTCCTCAGTTTTTTACGATACAGATTGTCACGCCACATCTGATTTGTGGAAATCATATTGCTGTCCACCTTATAAAATGTATTGCAATAAGGATTTGACTTTTTAAACCATTCGCGCTCCTTCTGAGGAACCGAATAATGGAAAATGGCAATTTCCAGCTTTTCGTGATCATAAAGCGGCGATAAGTCCGTCATTTCCAAATTAGACCAGAAATTTACATATCTGAGGTTTTGCAGTCCTCTTAACGGGTCGGCAAGTTTGACCCTGTTGCCGGCATTCATCTCGATATATTCAAGCTCGGGCAGCCGGGAAAAGACTGATATATCGGTGATGAGATTATCAGAAAAATTAACTGCCCTCAGCTTTTTCATAGAAGCTATGCCGGAAATGTCCGTCATCTCACAGTGGGAGAGATCAAGCCCCCTGATGTCGCGGCAATACTTAAACAGCATCTCAAAATCGTCCTGTCCGTGAACTTCATTGCCGTCTTCGTCTGCCGCTGAAAAAGCCACCGCATCTGTACGCACTGAGTAATTATTGAAATGAACTATCCAGACGAACTTAATATCCGGATATTCACCGCAAAGCTGTTCCATTTCACTATCGGAAAGTCCGCAGCCGCACATGTCGATTTTATTGAGCGACTTCATCTTTGCCAGATTTTCGTCAAGAGCTTTCCTTACCTGCTCCAATGTGTACCTGCTTCCGCGGAGATCAATCATCTCGTCCTCCGAACCGACCTGCTTTTGCAGGAATTGCATTGGCGTATTCAATCTGACATCCCTGTGCGATGAAAAATAATCGTTCAGAATGTCTGGATTCTGACATTTTGTCAGATCTATCCTTTTTAGTTTTCTGAAATAGCGTACCCGTACGGCATCTTCTTCTGTCAGAGTGCCGCTGAGTACAAGCGAATCCGCGTCGGTGGTATATTCCGTTCCGCCAATTGACGTGCGTATTACCACAGCGCAATCCGGAAGCGCTTCGCAAAGATACGCGTATGTATCATCCGAAACGCTGCAAGAGGTCATATCAATAGTTTTTGCGGCATTCAAAGAGGCATAGAGCTTCTGGGTGTCCGCATCGGCATCATTAACTTTGATCTCAGTGACGTCTGAATTGTATATCTCGCCGTTTATGTTTATTCTGCATATCACAATGGCTTCGGGAATATGCCGGTAAAAATCTATACATTCCTCCGCCGAAAGTTCCCTGTCGCCGAGGATAACCTTTTTGAGATTTCTGCACCCGTAAAGATCCGACAGACTGCGGAAAGCGGAATTGGTCAAATCGACAACCTCCAGCGATTTGACCTTGGAAAGCTGCGAATAGTCGGAGTAATCACTCCCGCTCAGATTGATTACCGTCGCGCCGGATGAATAAATATCGTGCTTGCCAAACAGTTCTCCCAAAACGGCGTGAGTCAGGAAAAAAATCAGTGTCATCACGGCGATAGCGCTGACAGCGCAAATCGCGCCGATCAGCTTAATCCTGATGCCTACGCGCGAATTGTTGCCTTTATTTTCTCGGTCGGCGGCGTCTTTATCCTCAGTTTTGCCTGGGGAAGCAGACGTGTCAGCCGGGGCAGACTCAACGGCATTTCTCTCAGGAGCAGCGGCAAATGACTGCCGTCTTTCCGGACGCCTGACAGATGCTTTGTTTTCGTCTTGAGCAAAAGACGGCAGTTCACCGGTTTCCACGTCCTGATTTGAATCGAATATTCCGCCGCTTGCTTCCAGGTTATTAGCGCTCCCAAACTCATTTGAACGACCATCAGGGTATAATTCATATCTGTGATTCAATTAAAATCCACTCCCAATCATCCGCTTTTTTAAATTATACATACAGAAAATACGATTGTCAACCCAATACTATCTATTGGCAGCAAAGAATAACAGAACCGAAAAAGGCGGGAATAATATCTTTCCGGTCACTGATAAACAAAAAAAGCTGCCCAAAATACTCGGTGACAGCTTTCAATAAAATGGAGCGGAATACGAGGCTCGAACTCGCTACCTCCACCTTGGCAAGGTGGCGCTCTACCAGATGAGCTAATTCCGCAAATATAACGGACACACGACAGTGCATCCGAGGTGGTGCCTCCGATCGGAATCGAACCAATGACACGGGGATTTTCAGTCCCCTGCTCTACCGACTGAGCTACAGAGGCATGCCGAAAAGCATTAGCAGTGCCCAACGGCTACCGGAGAATCAAGCATCCCTCTTGCACGACCCAAAGCACAAGGGAATATAAAAGCTGTCAGTGTAAATAAGCTGACAGCTTTTGGAGGCACCACCCAGAATCGAACTGGGGATAACGATTTTGCAGACCGTTGCCTTACCTCTTGGCGATGGTGC
>ONWI01000066.1 GCA_900321515.1 uncultured Eubacteriales bacterium
ATCTGTGTCTTGTTGAGTCCAAGGCTGTCAAGCCTCAGAATCTCACGGTAATTGGTCATACGATGACCTCCTTCTTGTTATTCACGCTTTATCTTTAGCGTGTAACTTCAGTCTATCGTATGAGTTTTCCACTGTACAGTCTCTGCGGTCACACTGTTCAATTTTGCCCGGTCGGGGTGTTCATTTTCACCGGTCAGGCTGTTCACGCAATTTACATGCGGTGCAGCCGATTTTTTTACTTTTTATTGTTGAAGTTTACGTAGAATCTGTTATAATTTAATCTAACCAGAACGATTTCGGAGAGAATGATTATGAATATTTCAACATTATGTGACAGAATTGATCTTCAACCTGATATGAAAGCCCGTGTTGTCACGTTCTCAAATGGATTTGATTTTTCCTTGGCAGACGAACAGCTGAAAAGATTCCGGGATTACGAAAAGATGTCCGAAGCGCTGTCAGAGTTGCAAGTATTACTTGGCGATGACCCCGATAGAATTAAAATCCTTGGGTGTATGCTCAAAGCGTCCGCTGATGTGTATGAGATTTATCAGGCAAAGGGTATCAGAGATGAGATTTATATTGAAACTATGAGGTGTTATCCCAGGTTTATTCAAGAAACATACAGGATGACCGGGAAGCTGTATTTTGACCGCTATTGGTGGACAACACGGCAGGCAGGCTGAAATCATAATATGATAATCCGGGATAACAGGGCTTCGCATACGCGGAGATTCTGAACAGACCCTAAGCTGGTTTTTGAACATTTCGGACAAATATATTTAATAATTATATAATTGACAATGAATTATTGTTTGAGTTATAATAGATAAGTGTCGGTGTGAATAGCAGATAATAAATTCATGCCGAAAAAGACGGAGGTTGAATGATTATCATGAATTTTCTGGATTCGCTTCTTGACAAGATCCCGATAATCAGGGATATGGACAAGAAAAAGCGCATACTCGCGGCTGGATTTCTTGTGTTTGCCGCAGTATCGCTGCTGGGTATACTTATCGACGCGATAGCGGAAGCGGGCGGAGTAGTTGCGCTCATTTCAGTTGCGATAGGATTTCTGCTCATGGCCGGGCTGATAATAGCTGACTTCATTATGTCGCGCAAGGCGACGCCGGATTATAACGCCGAACAGGAGCAGTATAATTTCTTTGACGACAATCCCGGCGATTACGACTATCAGGACGAATCAAACGACTATCCGGAAGATAATGCCACGGATAATTATGACTACCGTGTCCTCGGAGACGAGATTTCTGACAACAGTTTTCAGGACGACATGGACTATCAGGACGACGGCATTTATCAAAGCGATTCCGATTATCAGCCGGATTCCGATTATCAGGATAATATGGATTACCGCGACGATCAGGCGTACGGCAGGGACGAAGACGAAATAGAATACACGGTGACGCCGGAGCCTACACCGTCCCGCAATGCGACGGAGAACTTCAGCCGTCCCGCGTCCTCACGATTTGACTTCCGTCCCGCGCCCCGTGAAAACGTCAGCAGAACGCCGATGCTGTACGACGAGGGTCTGATAGGCAAGCCGGTGATGACATTTGACAGTCCCTCACAGCCTGTCAGGGACGAGGTCAGATACGCAGCCGACACCGTCGCGCCCAATATTACCAAGCCCGAGCTGCCGGAAACGATAGGCGGTCCGGTGATGTCCATTCCTTTCAGGGGAGCGGAGACAGTCAAAACTGTTGAACCTGAAAGGGTAGAACCTGTGCAGCCTCAGCCGATACAGAGCGCTTATGCCGCCCAGCTCGCCGCAAAGCGCGAGGAGAGAGGTCAGGAGATCGAAGAATTCTTCGACCACATGAGCGACGACGAAATTCTCTACAGCGATTGTGTGGAGGTTTGGGCGTCCGACGCGAAGCCGGCAGCAATACGCCTGCTCAAGCAGGTGGAATCCCTTGGCGACAAGAAAATGGCTGATTCATTGGGCAGAGAGGCGGAGTTTGTCAACGCCATGCTCGACAGAATCTATTATTTCACTATGCTCGACAGCATTCAGGACAACCTCGAGCTGAAGAAATACAATTTCTCGGCGATGGTCAAGGAATGTCTCAGACGATTCTCGCCGTTTTTCATGGAGAAGAGAATCGGTCTGCTGTGGAAGGGACTGGATATAGACATAGTGACCGATAAACGCTGGCTGATATTTGCGTTGACCCAGGTGGTATTCAACGCGGTTGAATTTACAGGTCTGGGCGGCAAGATTGCAATATCCGCCAAGAAGGAAGGCAGCATGATTCACCTGATGGTTGATGACAGCGGCTGCGGAATCTCCGACGATGACCTGCCCCACATATTCATGGCGGGATTTATGGGCGACAATGCCCCGAACGAATCCGGCCGCCGCACGGGAATGGGGCTCTTTATCACCCGGTCGGTTGTGGAAAAATTAGGCGGTTCTGTAACCGCTGAATCCACTGTCGGCAAGGGTACCAGAATTACGATGATACTTCCTGAGAAAATGTAATTCAGTCGATTGTAAAACTAAAAAGATAAAGGAAAGCGCGAAGCCGAGCAAGACGCATTCCAACAAAAACGCGGTCGGGCGAATACCTAAATCGAAAATAATTCGTCCTTCCACGTTTTTTCTGTATTTACAATCGGCTATATAATCCAGACGGCAAGGAGAATAGAAGTGCTGATTACATTGATTATTCCGCTTATGCTGATTACCGTATGCGCGCTGTTTCTAAGTACAGCTGCCGATACGAGGTTTCTTAAGACGCTTCCTCCGGTGGTACTGTCTGTCATGATATCAAACTATGTGTTTTATCTCTTTGACCGGCTGCATACTGGCAAAATATTGACTTCAATCGGCATGTTTGTGTTGTGCTGTGCACTGCTGTGGCGGTTCATTTCCAAAAAGGAACTGCTTCAGCGGCTAAGGAAAAACGTGGCGTCAAAGCCTTTTCTGATTTATTGTATTTTTGTATGTCTCGCTTTTGTACTTACCTTAAACAAATATGTGTTCTACAGCGATTCGCTCAGGCTATGGGGTGCATATCCTAAAGCTCTGGTCACTTTTGAAACACGGCAGCTGGGGGAGGATTCGCTTCTTTTTCCCATCATGCAGTCCTATCTGCCGGGAATGCCACTGCTGAGCTATTTTATGTCGGGCTTTTCAAAGATGTTTTACGAGCACACGGTATTCTTCACATATGATTATTTTTACCTTGTTTTCCTGCTGCCGCTGGTGGATAACGTGATGGAACGTAGAACCGTACCGGCGGGAGGCAAAAGTCAGAAGGCGGTTGATCTTGCCCGCACAGTCCTTTTCGCCGTCGTTGCCACGGTACTCATACCGTGGATTTTTTACAGAAATTACGGCACATATATCGGATTGTTTATTGATCCCGCCCTCGGCATACTGGCAGGGTATCATTTCACCAACTGCTTCAATCAATTCGGACTCAAAAAATTCTCGTTCATCACAACACTGCTGTCCGGGGTGGGACTTGTTCTGCTCAAGGATTCAGGATTACTATTTGCCGCGGTTGGCGTGGTAGGCGCGATTTTCTGTCGCATTGCCTGCAACAGGAACGCGCTCAAGCGGACGCTCTGCTATTCAGCCGGAGTGCTTTTGTGTCTTGTTGCCGCGTGGTATTCGTGGAGCGCTATGATCGCCTCCTACTCGGTTAGCAATCATCTTTCTCTGAAGATTTTTATGCCCACCGGCTCTAACATGAAGCAGATTATGAGGGTCGTGTTTATAGAAGCTATCGCAGAACTTGAACTGAAAGCGCTGCAAATTCATTTCACACTTCCCGCCTTTTTGTTCGTAATGTTTGCCGTTAAGCTGATTCTTGCATATTCATCTTCCAAGAGGCTGAAAAGGGAAATCGCAGAATCGGTCGTCATGCTGGTTACATGCGCTCTTTTTCTGGCAGGTTATTACTTTATCTTTTACTTCAGTATCAACGAAGGCGGATGTAATTCTTATGGACGTTATATGGGAACCATTATACTGATGTATCTTTATATAGTGGGGTATGACGCCACGGCGAAATATTTCGACCTGATTAACAGAGGGAAAGCTGCAATCCGCGCATCCTTAGGCGGCACGGCAGCGGGCGAGAGACTGATGAAATCGGTTCGGCTGGTTTCCCTGACACTGGTTATCGGCTTTACTATCGCCTCGGTCACATATATTTCCATGTTCTTGTCAAAAGAGAAGAAAACAGACAGCGATTACATTCGCGGAGGTGAGATTGCAGATATTCTGATTCGGGTGGCAGGTGAAAATGACGGACTGACCGACGTTTATCTTTGTATGCCGGGCAATCCGGGACCGAACACAAGGACGCATCTCTACGCCTATTTTTCTCTTATTGACGACAGCATAAGAGTCCGAAATTATTCCAAGGAAACCAATATCACCAGCACAGGATTGGGCTTTACGCCGGAACGGTTTTTGGATGAGCTGATTCAGAAGGATTACGAATACGTCATGTTCACGCGGATTGACGAAAACCTCCTGAATGAATTTCAGACAATTCTCGGAGATGCTGCGGAGGGTGAGAATGACGTCGTGTATCGCGTCAACAAGGAAGGCCGTTCGCTTGAACGCGTGAGGTACTGATTTTTTCCGAAATGATAGGTGAATCAAGCATGCTGATCTCCATACTGTTTCCGTTTTTGTTCATAAATATTTGTGCGGTTCTTCTGGCAGCCGTTGCTGATGTGAGATTTTCCAGGACCGTTCCCGTGATTGTTATGTCAATCATGGCGTTTATCTACCCTTTTTACGCCCTTGACGTGCTGCGTGCGGGAAAAATTGCTTTGGCGGTTGTTCTGTGCCTGTTGTCCGTAGGGTTGGCTGCCTTCTGCGTCGTCAAGAAAAATCCGGCTGACAGGGTAAAGCGCATTGCAACATCCGTACCGTTTGTGATATATTGCCTTCTTGTGCTCCTGCTTCTGGTGCTTTCCTCAAATAAATTCGTTTATCTGTGGGATTCACTCAGGCTGTGGGGCGCGTATCCAAAGGCTTTGTGGACGTTTGAAAGACGTCAGCTTGGAGCGGACGCATTTGTTTATCCCATAATGCAGTCCTATCTGCCGGGAATGCCGCTTCTGAGCTATTTTATGACCGGTTTTTCAAAGACATTCCACGAAAGCGCGATTTATTTCACCAACAACTTTTTTGATTTTATACTGATATTTCCGATCATTGACCGTGTAATCGAAAAAACATATAATGCAGAGATCGCAAAGGGAAAAAAGACGGCTTATGTCGCGAAGATGTTTTTGTTTGCGACTGTTGCCGCCGTGGTATTGCCTTGGCTCGTATACAGAAATTATGGACCTTATGTAACGCTTTTCATAGACCCCGCCCTCGGTATTTTGGCAGGATATCATTTTACCGCCTGCGTGAACGGATTCGGAACCCGGAAGCTGACTACGGCTTCCGCGCTTCTTTCCGGCATATGTCTTGTGCTGCTGAAGGATTCCGGAATACTGTTTGCATGTGCCGGGGTAGTTGCCGCGATCCTGCTCCTTTTCTGCACCGGCAGAAACAACCGCAAGGAGACCGTTGCCACACTGACTTGTTCCGCGGGCGTTCTTGCATGTCTGTCCGGTGTGTGGTATTCTTGGCGGCTGCTGATGGAATCCTTCTCAGTCCACAACCATATTGCATATGAAGTGAATGTGCCGGGCGCGGGTGAGCTCCTGAAATTTGCCGTGAATATCTTCATACAGAATGCGGTCGAGATTGAGTTTTTTGTCCTGCAGATCAGCCTTACGCTTCCCGTCGTGCTGTTGCTTCTGTTTGCCGCAAAATTCATTATGGCGTACCTTGACGCTTCGAGCGTAAAAAAGGAATTGGCAGAAATTGCCGTGATGCTTACTGCGGCGGTGGTTTTTCTGATAGGATATTATTTCGTCTTCCGCAATGAAATCCTGCGGGGTGAATATCCATCCTATGCCCGTTACACGGGAACCCTCGTGCTGTGCGCCCTGTATGCTGCGGAATACGACGCAGTGAGAAATCACTTCGGACTGATTGCCAGAGGCAAAAAACGCCTGAAAGAGGCCATAACTCCGGGCAGCAGGGCAAAAAAAACCGTTTCAGCCGTCAGGGCGTTTGCGCTTTGTGCCGTTGTCCTCTTCACAGCCGGCTCTCTTGCGTACATATATAAAGGAAAAGCCAAAAAAACCGACCCTGATTTTACAGGAGCGTCAGTATTTGCGGACGCTTTAGTAAAAGCGGTTGATACAGGCGATCAACCGACCGACGTTTTTCTGTATATCTCCGGATATATGAAAGGTCATGAAAGACTGCATCATCGCACATATTTTGAATTGATAGATGAACAGATACGGATTAAGAATTTTTATACGGAAACCAATATCACAAGCGAGGGACTGGGGTATACTCCCGAACAGTTCATTGACGAACTGATAAATACTGATTATGAATACGTTATGTTTTCCCGGATAGACGAGACTTTGTTCGATGAATTTCAGAATATTCTCGGAGAATCGTCAACAGGCGAAACAAACGTCGTATATCGCGTCAACAAGGAGAACCGGTCAATCGAACGTGTGAACTATTGAATAAAAAAATGTGTAATTGATATTGGCTTTTGTTGATATGTAATATATAATATATACAGCGAATAAAGAAGAGGAGGTGAAAATTATGACAAATTCTCTTGACGCTTACAATTCGACCGTTATGCAAAGCTCTGATTAGCTTCAGGAGCAGCTGGCGGCAACAGGTCCGGTAACGCTGGTTGTTTCGATATTGTCAATCGTCGCGATGTGGATCATCTTCAAAAAGGCGGGTCAAGCCGGCTGGAAGTGCCTGATTCCCATTTACAACGTCTATACGCTGGTCAAGATCGTTGACGGCAACGGTTGGAAGTTCCTGCTGTTACTTATCCCGTTTGTCAACATCGTTTACGCCATCATGCTGGTATTCAGACTTGCCAAGTCCTTCGGCAAGGGCGTAGGTTTCGGATTCGGCTTGCTGTTCCTCAACACGATCTTCATGCTGATACTTGCATTCGGCAAGGCTCAGTATATCGGACCTAAAGGTCAGCCGGCATAAATGCAGCGATTCATCCGTCATGAGTGCTTTCAGTGCGCTCATGGCGGATTTTTTTGAATAAATACTAAAAATAACAAAAAGCGCTTGCAAAGTATTATAGCTATGTGATAAAATAAAAAGAGGATATTTTTTCGGAATAATACTGACTGCCTCCACGGTGATTTTTGATGTTAAATGACTTTTTTGAAATACTAAAGCGTCTTGTTACATATTTTTCTATATTTGACCTGCTGGATATAATCATTGTATCGTTTTTGATATATTATCTGATTGTGTTCATACGGGATACCCGCATTCAGCAGCTTATGAAGGGCATATTGGTGATATTTGTCGCCTATCTGCTCGCCTCGTGGCTAAAGCTCAATACGCTGCTCTACATAATAGATATAATAGTCAATAACGGAATTCTTGCTGTCATAATTGTTTTCCAGCCGGAACTTCGCAGCTTCCTCGAGCACATGGGACGGAGCAAATTCTCGGTTGGCAGCCTGTTCGGTGAGGAGGAGGACCCGCATGAGGCTCAGCTTAACGCAATCAACGGCGTGGTTGAGGCGTTCCGTACACTTCAGAAGCAGAAGATGGGCGCGCTGGTTGTGTTCGAGCAGGAGAATATGCTCAACGACATTGTCGCTACGGGCACTCAGGTGGATTCGCTGCCCAATGCGGGAGTGATCTCGAATATATTCTTCAACAAGGCGCCGCTGCACGACGGCGCGGTGATAATCCGCGACGGCAGAGTACATTCCGCTGGCTGTATCCTTCCGCTGACCAAAAGCAAGGATATTTCCATGGAACTTGGCACGCGCCATCGGGCGGCAATCGGAATGAGCGAAAATTCCGATGCGGTGGTGGTCGTGCTCTCGGAAGAGACCGGACAGCTCTCAATAGCCATCGGCGGCAAGCTGCGTCGGTTTGACACCGTGACCGAATTTACATCGGAGCTGATGCAGGTGCTTCTGCCGAGCAGCAACGATGAGCAGACGTCCGGCAATAAGCTGTCGTTCATCGCGGGTGTAAAGAAAAAGCTCATCCGAAAAAGCGGCGGCTCCAAAGCGGGCGGAGGCAATTCCGCGGGAGAAATATCCGCTGATGAACCGGTTGAGCTTCACGAGGAGCCGACCGACAAGAAACGATGAATTACCAATAATTGTGTTTTCTCATTATAGAAGGAATGATTGCTATGGGAAACAAATCAAAGAGCGGCGGCAGAAGGCTGATAGTCGCCGTCTACAGAAAAATAAGAGGATTTATCAACCGCCCGTGGTTTTACAATAAAAAGTTTTTAGTCACGCTGTCAGTGGTGTGTTCCGTGCTGATGTGGGCGACGCTTGCGATAAATATCAGTCCTGTTGAAACCAAATTAATTTCGGCAGTGCCGATAACCATCAATGTAGATACAATAAAAGAAAATTTCGGACTTGACTTTGTGGAAATAATCAGCCCCGAATCGCTCAGGAAGCTGGAGCTTGATGTGAAAGTGAGCGGCAGGAAGTATCTGCTCACCCAGCTCAGCGCGGATGATTTTTCGGCGGTTGCCTCGGCGAACAAGAGCATTTCCAAGCCTGGCTCGTATGATTTTACTCTGCTTGTCACCTGCAAGAATCCGCTGCTCGATGTCAAGATCGAGCAAAACGCGCAGCAGATCTATGTGAAATTCGACAGATTTGTGGAGAAGGGATTCAACGTATCAAACGTGAAGGCGATGGGCGCAACCATTCCGGCGGATTCAAACCTCACCATGGGCACGCCTTATACAAATGTCTCGACTGTGACGGTCAGCGGTCCTGAAACTGAGGTTAATCAGATAGATACGGTCATTGTGAGCGCCGACATAAACAAGGAGCTTACCGACGGCGAAACGTTCGACGGCACGATTCTGTTTTTGAATGAGAGCGGCGAACAGCTCAATCTCAAGCACATCACGGTAGCGACCGATGTGACAGAATCAGTGTCAGTTACCATTCCGATACGCACTTCAAAGGAATTCAAGGTGGGGATAAATTTCAAAAACGCCCCGTCGAATTTTGATGCGTCCAAACTGCCGATTCTGATTTCGCCCAGTACGCTTATAATTACCGGTTCGCCCGACGCCGTGAGCAATCTGAAGGAGACCTATACGGCGGGCGAGATAGATATTTCCAAGCTGCGTAAAGGAGCCAACAGCTACAATTTCGCGCTTTCGCTCAGCACAGGCCTCGAAGCGGCAGGCAAGGCTAACAGGATCAAGGTGGATATTGATCTTTCCAAATACAAGGTAATATCGCTGGACGTGAATTCATCAAATTCCAAATTTGACATATTCAATTACACCGGTACGCGAAAGGTTAGCTTCATGACAAAGAGCCTTAACAACATACGCATTATCGGTCCCGCATATCTGGTGGAGAAGGTTGCCTCAAAGGATGTTATTGTAGAGGCAGATATGACCGGTATGGAGACAGTCACAGGCAAGTGTACCGTCAACGCGCTTATCTCGATCAAAAACCGTTCTAATTGCTGGGCGATAGGCAATTATCAGGTCGATGTTACTATTGGCTGATTATTTTTCAATACTGCGTATAACTCAAACAGCGTTATCTTTTCCTTGTGCGTCAGCCCTTTTAATAATTATTCATCCAAAAAGTCCACGCTCTCGCCCTGAATCCTTCGGATGCAGGACAGGAGAATCACCTGCCCGTCGGATATACCGTTTCCGGCGTAGAAAATCAGGCGGCCTTCAATGGGATCGATGACTTTGACAGTACCTCTGCTTTCCGTGTAGCTGCCGCCGTCCTTGCGGATATCCGGTTCAAAATACACCACAGTGATTTCCGGATGCTGTTTGTCCTCCACCATGTCGAGAATCAGGCTCATTTTGCGATTCAGCGTTTCTATGTCGCTCTCGGTGAGCGGCGTCTCCGCGTCGGTCAGACGTGCTTCCTCGGTGATCATTTCGTCGTAGCCAACCAATGCGGCGAAAGGGGCAAACTGCGCGGCGCGGTCGTAGAGTGACATGCGCTTGCGTTTTCCGTCCTTGTGGTACAGAAGACCGATGATGTCCCCATACTTTTCCTTTGCGTTTTCCGTCTTAAATCACCTCATTCCGCTTTGTGTCCGCCGACCTGTCCGTTGCGCTCGATCGTGGTCGCGCCTTCCTGGAGATTCATTCCTTTGAGAATGGCATTTTTGCCGTACCTGCTCTGAATATGCAGGGTCGCCTCCTGCAATCGGCGCTCACGCGCTTCGGCGGCGGCGGCTTCCTCGCGCTCCCGCTGCGCCTCGGTGTAATCGACGAACAGGCTCAGCTGCTCCGGTACCTCCGGAGGAATGTCGCTTTCTCTGATCAGATTGCTGGCGGTGACATTGATTCTGCGTATCAGCAGGTCGGGATCAACCACTCGCGTATATAATTCCATCACCGTGTCCGCGATTTTTCGTGTGGAACTGGTGTATTTCGGCAGGTTTCCTGTGCCGTGCGCGTGAATTGGATGCGGTCTGCCGTAAGAGTCGGCTGTCACCTTGCCTTCATACGCTTTTCCCGTCTTGGCAACAGCATAGACCGTGTCTCTCATGGATTTACCGGGAACTATGACCGTCAGACTTTGCCGGTCGTAACCGATATTCAGAACCATCTGTTTGGTGACAAGTCCCTTTTTCACAAGATCGAGCACCAGCAGCTCCGTCATTTCACGTACAATCAGTCTACCTTTGTCATAATCATACGGCTCCTTCAATACCTGTCCGGAGGAAAGAGAATTGGTAGTCGGGCGGTATAACTTGATATATTCGATGGTGGTCGGCTCCCAGCCCCATGCATGGTCAATCAGCAATTCCGCGTTGATGCCGAAGATTTTGTAGAGGTTCGCTTCCTGATATTTGTCAAGCGAAGCACGCGCTATATCGCCCATTGTGTACAAACCGAGCTTTTCGAGCTTGCGGCTGTAACCATAGCCCACGCGCCAGAAGTCGGTCAGCGGACGGTGACACCACAACAATTCCCGGTATTTCATCTCGTCAAGCGCCGCGATTCTCACACCGTCCTTATCCGCAGGAACGTGCTTTGCCACGATGTCCAATGCGATTTTTGCGAGATACAGATTCGTTCCGATGCCCGCGGTCGCCGTAATGCCGGTGGTGTAGAGAACTTCCCTTATTATCGTCATGGCGAGTTCGTGGGCGGTCAGACGGTAGGTGCCAAGATAACAGGTCGCGTCAATAAAAACCTCATCTATCGAATAAACGTGAATGTCCTCCGGCGCGATATATTTCAGATAAATGGAATAAATCCGCGTGCTGTATTCCTCGTACATCTTCATGCGCGGAGGGGCAACATAGTAGGACAGTTCCAGCGAAGGGTCAGCTGCAAGCGTCGGTGCGTTAAAGGAAGAGGAGACAAAGTGATATTGTCCGTCCTCACCCTTGCGGATGTGTCCGCTTTTAATGCCGGCGGACAGCCGTTCCCGGTTGACTTCCTTTACCTTCTGAATGACCTCAAATAATCGCGCCCTGCCCGGAATGCCATAGGCTTTCAGCGAGGGCGAAACGGCAAGACAGATGGTCTTCTCGGTTCGTGATGAATCAGCAACCACAAGATTGGTGGTCAGCGGGTCGAAGTGACGCTCCACGCACTCCACACTTGCGTAAAAGCTTTTCAGGTCGATTGCGATGTAAGTGCGTTCCATACGCGTCACCTCCTTTGGATAAAATTTCTAGCCGATTGTAAAAGTTGGAAATGTCGGAAATTCGGGACTTGCGTATTTTAAGCCGGAGCTTTTTTCTCCATCCGTGGGAAGGGCGGATTTGGATTTTTACGATTTCGGTATTCGCCTGACCCCGATTTTTGTCCGGGTGCATCTCGCTCGCTCGGCTCCGCCGAGCTTGTGGGGCGCTGCCCCACCGCCCCGCAAGGGCTCTGCCCTTGACCCGAGAGGAGGTCCAGACCCCCTCGACTCCCATTATTGGCGCTGCGCGCTTTCCTTTTTTCCTTTTTTC
>ONWI01000083.1 GCA_900321515.1 uncultured Eubacteriales bacterium
AGCAGGATAATGATCCATGTGCAGGAAGAACCACCGAAGAAGTTGCTCATAGCGTTTTACCTCCTTTTCTTGATTTCTCTACATAATATGCAAATAATGCCAAGTAAGTGAGAGGTTAATTGAAATAATCTGCATCCGCGGGTTTATTGACAAAGCCCACCGACGATGCTATAATTTGTATTATCACAGGAGCGATGAAAGGTTGAAAAATATGCAAAACATAATCTCATTTATTGAAAATAAAAAAACAGTTATCTGGGGTATGGGCAGAGAAGGCATTTCCACATTCAATTATATCCGGTCTATCTATCCGGAAATGCATCTGACCCTTGCCGACAGCAAGCAAATCGACATGACTCCATATCCGAACTGCGACTTCTGGGACACCGGTTCTCAGGGTCTCGACTTCGAAGGCTTTGACTATATCTTCAAAAGCCCCGGAATACCCGTCTTTAAGCCAGAAAAGATAATCGACCGCCTCACATCACAGACCGAGGTCTTCCTCACCGCGTTCGGCAAAAACACATTCGGCATAACCGGCACCAAGGGCAAGAGCACAACGTCCTCCCTGCTCTACCACCTGCTGAAAAAGCACGATGACAATACCATTTTTGTCGGCAATATAGGCATTCCGTGCTTCGATTACATCGACAGCGTGAACGAAAGCACGTCGGTAGTGTTTGAAATGAGCTGCCACCAGCTCGAATTTGTAAAACACTCGCCGCACGTCGGAGTGGTTCTGAATCTGTATGAGGAACACCTGGATCACTATGTTACTATGGAAAATTACATCAAGGCCAAATCCCATGTATTCAGCTGCCAGGATGAGAATGACATCGTGATCCTCAACTGCTCGGATATCGACACGCTCTCGGTCTACCCACGCGCAGGAAAGCTCATAACTGCATGCGACGGTCTGAGCGAAAACGTGCCCGCCGATATCTCGGTAAACGGCTGTACAATAACTGTCCCCCACGGAACCGTTGAAATACATCCGCAGGATACCTGTCTTGTCGGAAAGCACAATCTCTACAATATCGGTGTGGATTACTTCATCTGCAAGGAAATATTCAATATGAGCGATGAGGAATTCAGGACATCGCTTGCCTCCTTCCGTCCGCTTGCTCACAGACTGGAGAAGGTGGGAACCTTCGGCGGCGTGACATACTATGATGATTCCATCTCAACCATCTGCCGTTCCGCCATCAATGCAGTCAAGTCGCTTGGCAACGTGGGTACTCTGATCCTCGGCGGAATGGACAGGGGCATAGATTACAACGACCTCGCCCGGTTCCTTACAACCGCCGAAATAGACAGCATTGTGCTTGTGGGACAGACCACTGAACGAATGGAAGCGCTTTTCAGGGAGTACGGAATTGACAGACGCATAAGAATATATCCCTGTTATTATTTTGACAAGGGGGTTGCAAAGGCAAAAGAGGTCACAGCCAAGGGCAAAATCTGCCTGCTCTCCCCTGCCGCATCAAGCTACGACATGTTCAAGAATTTCGAAGTGCGCGGCGACGAATTCCAGCGTCTCGTCAAGGCAAACGCGGAATAATTGCCCGCTTCATCGGGAATAACAGAAATACAGGTTATTTCATTCAAATGGGGTGACAGCTATTTTCAGCAGTACGCAGCCTGTGGGGCTTTTTTCACCTGAACATCTCTGCTTTCTGGCGGCAGCGGCATTCTTCTGCGCAGCGGTAATATTCATCGGAGGCAGGCTGGGTCAAAAAGGCAGACAAAGACTTCTGATAACGCTTTGGGCGGCATTTACCGTGATCGAACTTTGCAAATATATCTATTTCGCGCTGAATCCCGACGAATTCAACATAAAGACCGGGCTGCCGTTTCATCTTTGTTCTGTATCGCTCTTCACATATCCGCTCGCGGTGTTCACCGGCAATCGGATATTCCGCAACTTCATCTACGCTGTAAATATGCCGGGAGCGCTCTTTGCGCTTATTACGCCCGACATAGGCAATTCGACCGCGCTGAGCTTCTACTTTCTGCACCTGATAACAGCCCACACATTCATCGTGCTGATACCGTTATATATGGTCTGCTGCGGCTTCTTCCGACCCGATTACCGGATGCTGCCGGGAGTCACGCTTATGCTGCTTGTGACAATGATCCCGGCGCTGCTGCTGAACCGCTTCATCGGAAGTAATTACTATTTTATCAACGGTCCGGTAAACGGCACGCTCACAGGACAATTCGCCGAGTGGGTCGGCGAAGAAGCCTATCTGCTGCCGATGCTCGGACTTCTCACCGCGGTCTGGGCTTTGCTTTACGCACCGTTCGCGGCAAGAAAAAAATCAGGCGATTGTAATACAACCACCTGAAAACAAAGAGGATAAGTAATATGAAACGAGAAATAAGCATGGAAACAGCCGAATTGCTGTATGAAAACTGGCAGGGGCAATTCGACACTTTTTCACACATGGAATTTGCGTGTTCGATACCTCAATCGCTCTTTCTCATATCCACAATCAAGGAAAACGGCAAGCCGAATCTCTGCTTTCATTCGTGGAGCTGTTTCGGCGGTGATGAAGGCGGCTATTTCGCCGTTATGCAGAACGTTTCTCATATCTCCCACACCTACGAGAACATTGTAAGAGAAGGGGAATTCTGCATTAATTTCGTGAGCGCGGATTTTTATTCCAACTGCATTGCGACGATTACTCACAACGACAACATAGGAGATGAATTCGAGGCGGGACATTTCACCACCGAAAAAGCTTCAAAAGTCAAGGCTCCCCGGGTGCATCAGGCATTTATGACGCTGGAATGCCAGCTTGCCTGCAATGTGGATCTGAGCAGAAAGGGCATCAGTTCCATGATAATCGGACGAGTGCTGCACGCCTCAATCGATGAAAAATACATAGCCGGCGTGGACCTGCGTTACGGCAAAAAGGGCTTTATGTTCAACATACACGAACCTGCCGACTACGCTACAGGTCAATTGGCGGATACCCATGTGGCATCCCTTGAAGTGCTGGGCAGCTACCCGGATTTCAAAAACAAGCCGTTCGGATTTTAATTGTAAGAATTTTTTTACATGATGCTGTACTGATCGGTATTGTAATCGAAGATAAACTTATTTGTTTTCTCATTGTACCCGACAACATACTTCCAGTCCCTAAATGCCACCTTGATTTTCTTGCGATAGGGGTTTTTGCGCCATGCCCTGTTGGTTGACAGCTTATAGTCAACCCTGAAAAATGTCTGACAGCCGGGATTGGTCTTTCTGAATTTATCACGGACATTCCCTGGCACTGAGCGGTGAAGAATGGCAATCTTCAGCGAGGGATGATTATAAAGCGGCGAAAGATCCTTCATTCCCATGCTTGACCAGAAATTAATATATTTCAGATTATCCAGATTTTTGAGGGGAGCGGCACTTTGCACTCTGTTGACATTCATCTCAATAAATTCCAGGTCCTTCAGCTCTGAAAATGCGGATATATCCCGTATCTTGTTATCGGTAAATATCACTGCCTTCAGCTTTTTGAGAGATGCTATGGGCGATATGTCGTAAATCAGGCTGTGTCCCATATCCAGCGCCACCAGATCAGTGCAGTATTTAAACACAGGCGCATAATCATTCTGATCGTAATATTCCATGCCGTTGCCGTTAAGAGTAGAAAAAACCACGGCGTCCGTGCGCACGGACCATCTCTTGAAATGAACTATCCATACAAACTTAATGTCCGGATAATCTCTGCAAAGCTGTTCCATCTCCTTATTTGTCAGCCCGCAGCCGCACATATCTATTTTTTTGAGCGATTTCATCTTGGGGAGTGTCTCATCCAGAGCCGCCTTGACCTGCTCCAAGGTATATTTGCTTCCGCGAAGATCAGCAAATTCGTCTTCCGTGCCGACCAGCCTGCCGAGAAGTTCGACGGGGTTATTCAGTCTGACGTCGGGATGGGCTGCAAGGAAGGTATTGAGAATATCCGGATTTTCGCATCTCTTGACGTCGAGGATAACAAGATTTCTGAAATATCCGACACGCGCAGCGTCCTGTTTCGTGAGCTTCCCGTCAAGCTTAAGCGATTGTGCGTCGGTGGTATATTCAGTTCCGCAGACCATGGTGCGGATAATAATATCGCACTCGGGCAGCGCCTCTGTGAGATACAGATATGTTTCGTCCGAAACGTCGCATTTTCTCAGGTCAAGATATTCCAGTTTTTTCAATACACCGAACAGCTTCTGAATACGGGCATCCGCGTTTTCAACTTTTACCCGCGTTGTCCCGGAATCATAAACCTGTCCGTCAATGTTGATTTTGCAAACCAGGTATGCGCCGGGTACATGACTGTAAAACTCTTTACAATCCTCCGCTGCAAACTCCTTGTCCGCGAAAACAGCTTTTTTCAGGCTTTCACAGCCGTAAAGGTCCGGGAGGTTCTCAAAAGCCGAACCCGTAAGGTCTATGACCTCCAGCGCTTTCAGCTTGGATAACTGCGAATAATCCCTGTAATCGCTCCCGCTGAGGTTAATTTGGGTTGTACCGGAAGAATATATCTCATGCTTGCCGAAAATATCGCCCAAAATAGCATGAGTACACAGATAAAATACTGCCAGTGCCGCGACCGCAGCCAACGCAAGCACCGCAAGCGCTGCTATAAGCTTTGCCTTTGTTCCCGCAGCTTTTTTGCCCGGCTCCTGACTTTCTTCGACATCCTTTAAAACTTCCGTTACAGCTTTTGATTCTGTGTCTTCCTCAGACACAGAACCCGTGCTGCTCTCAGCCTGAGGGTCAGGCTGCTCTTCCGGAATCGCCTCGGACTGCTCTTCCGGA
>ONWI01000098.1 GCA_900321515.1 uncultured Eubacteriales bacterium
AGCGTGCGGACGGTGTAGACAAAATGCTCGGTGAGTCCGCCGGTGTCGCCGTCAAAGATGATCGGCTTGGTAGTGACCTCCATGATGTCGTCTATCGTGCGGAAACGGCTGGTCATGTCAACAAGCTCTATGTCCGGCTTGCCCTTGGCGGTGGAATCGCAGAGCGAGCTGACCCACATAGCGTCAAACTGATGTGTGCCGCCGTTCTGATAGACTGCCGTTTTCTCTACGATCAGTCCGGTAATGCCGCTGTGGGCTTCCATTGCGGTGATAAGACCCTTCATACCGAGAGTTTTCTTCAGGCGTGAGCGACGCACGTCGGGCAGAGACAATTCGGCTCTCGCCCTGTCCTCCAGCGCCTTGTACTTAGGATCGCTTGAATACGGGAATTCCACCAGCTTGCCGCCGTAGGAGGCAAGAATGGAAACCACCTCGTCGCGCACGGGCTTCTGGAATCCTGTTGCCCAGTTGTCGCCGTGGACGACAATATCCGGCTTGTATTTTTCGAGGTTGTCCTTGTAAGAAAGGGTGTCCTGATCTACAACCTTGTAGACTCCGGCGATATTGGCAAACATAATCTTGCGTTCCTCAGCGGGAACCAGCGGGAAGCGCTTGTATCCAGCCGTCGCTTCGTCCGACAGCACACCGATTATCAGTCTGCCCAGCCGTTGCGCTTTTTTGATTATAGAGATGTGTCCACCATGTATAATGTCAGTGGAGAAGCACATATATACCGTGCGGCGCTCGACTTCATTGAGCTTCGCCGAGACGACCGCAAGATCCTCAGGATTGTCGATCTCGGAGCAAAGCATATCGCAAACGTCAAGTGCGTCGATATCCGCCGCTCCGTCCAGCTCATTGAGGGCGTTTTCGGCGTAAACCTTGCGGTTGTCGGCTTCGCAGAATTCTACGATCTTACCGAGCCACTTCCGCCATGATTCACGGGTCAGCTTGTAGAGCGGCTGTGCGGTCATTGCGTCGTTGAAGAAGTCGATGCCGACCTTTGTCACCTTTCCGTCCTTTACGACTGCCTTAAAATCCTTATCCGGCAGCGGCAGCGTTGAGCTGACTGTCATGCAGGATCCGTCATGATTTATTACGCGGTCAAAGACTTCGTTTTCAAAGACAAGATCGCCGTGCATGAGCAGAATGTCGTCGTCAAGGTATTCTCTCGCGCAATAAATGCTGTAGATGTAATTTGTCTCGGCGTATACCGGATTCTTGACGAATGTAATGTGAATTGGAAGTTCAAGACTCTGGCAGTAATTCACCAGCACGCTGTCAAACGCGCCAGTGGTCATGACAACTTCTTTAATTCCCGCCTCGGCTATCTGCCGCAGTTGACGGGAGAGAATGGTTTCATTCCCGCTGATTTCTGTCATACACTTAGGATGTTCTGAGGTCAGAACGCCCATGCGTGTGCCGAGCCCGGAATTCAGGATTAGTGCTTTCATTAATCATTATCCTTTCGTTTCGACTGATTCCTGTCTTTATAATGGTCTTGAGAATATCCGTCAGCCTGCGTCTGTTTACATGAATTTTCAGCCGATAGGCGAAAAACAGACCGTATCTGATAAGGATAAAGCGATGTATAAGCGTGTTCAAGAGCGATAATGCAATATTCACTCCGGACAGATATAGCTGTTCATCTGATTCTCGCTCGGAATTGTCGGTAATATCAAAAATAACCGGCTTTTTAAGCCGATTGAGAAAACAGGAAGCATACTCCATATCTGTTGCTTATGGATATTGGACGAGAAAGTGAGTGTGAACAGAATGCCTTCACTGACGTCGTCCGCTGTAATTGTAAACCGGTTCTTATTTTAACATATTGAAAATGTCTTGTCAATAGAATAAATTAATAGATAGGGACTGTTATTATAATTTGATTTTGTAAAATTAGCAACAATAAATGCGATTTCATTCATCATAAGAGCCTGTTCGGAATCTCTGCAAGCCGGACGTGTTTGGAGAGATTCTGAACAGGCTCTAAGTCGATTACCTGCGCTGGAGCCGGAAGGTGGCTTCAAGTGAATTGGCAAGTGCGCGGGCGATTTTTTTGGGATTGTTGATGATC
>ONWI01000072.1 GCA_900321515.1 uncultured Eubacteriales bacterium
GACAATTAGTATGAAAAAATCATATTTCCATTTCAAGCACATCGGCGAGTCTGAATGCTGCGGAAACGTCACCCCGGACGGTGAGTCTGCCTGTGGAATACGCGGCGGCTGGGGAGAGACGCCTGCTTATAAGCCCTTTCAGATTGCCGGAGCTTACTGTGAATGAGCAGAGTGAATTTTTGTAATCGAAAGGCTGAATGTCAACGCTGCCATCCCGCACTTCGATGTAAAATCTGCCCTCGTCCTCTCCGGTAATATCGAATTCATAGGAATAAACGCCCTGCCCGAAGCGTGTGAAATCCTTTTTTTCAAAATAATCCTTCATTGTATTGTATGTTTCTTCAAACGTCATTATTAAGTATTCCTTTCGGGGGTTAAAATAATTATGAGTGCTATTATAACCCAAAAACGCCTATGTGTAAATATATTAAACCTCCAAACATAATTATTTTTGAAAAAGAATTTTTAGTTTAGTTGTAATGCCGGAAAAAATGTGGTATGATTATAGCAATAATTATAATTCCAGCCGGTTCAAAGGGGGATTATTTGGATGATATCTGATAATTCATTTGTTTCTGACCTGCTTTCGGAATGTTCCGAGAGGTGCAGAAGGCGCGATTTCAGGATAAGCAGGAACAATTTTCCGTATACGCGGGCGACGGTGTACGTCGCGTTTTTCGCTTTTATTTTACGGCTGATCATTGCGTCGAGCTATCTCAATACATACGACACTGAGTGGAATATTATGTGGGGAGTGCAGCTCGGCGACGGCTTTTTTTCCGCCCACAGTCATGTGGACGCGCTGGATTATCCTCCGCTCTACTTCTATCCGCTGTGGCTGGTGGGCAGACTTATCAGTGTTCAGAGCATAGGAGGATATCCTCCTTTCAGGATGCTTGCGATAAAATTTGTACCCTGTCTGACAGACAGCCTGACATGTGTTGTATTGTACAAAGCGGCATCCATACGCTTGAACACATATCATAATAAAACCTTAGGCTTGCTTGCCGCGTCGCTCTGGGCTGTAAATCCTGCGGCAATATTTAACTGCGCATGCTGGGGACAGACTGACTGCGTGCTGATGTTCATGGCAGCCCTGCTCCTTCTTGCGTTGGATGAAAAGCGTGTTACGGCGGCGGGTGTGCTTTGGGGCGCCATGTGTTCCACCAAACTGCAGGGGCTCTACCTTACGCCCGTGGTGGGCATGGAAGTGCTTACAATATGCTTCGGGAGTCTGCATCCCAGGGATTTTTCGCTTTCAGCAATCAGGAAGCCCGCGGTAATGCGGTTTGTAAGATTTGTAATTGCCGCTGTGCTGACGATGGCGCTGATATATCTGCCGTTCATGCTCGGATCGGGACTGTCCTCATATCATCCGGAACAGAGCTTTTTTGAAAAATTCATCAAGCCTGTGTCGGTCTATTCTGAGGGCGTGGCAAAATATCCTTATTCCACGTTTAACGCGGACAATATCTACATGCTCATGGGTCTTAACGGTGTGAATGACAATTATCGCGTTCTTCCGGGAATCAGCGCCTCCATGCTTGGCAGCCTTTTCCTGCTGACCGCGATGGCGGCTGTAATAGCAGTCTATATCTTCGGAAAGCGCGGGTCTCAGTGGCTTGCGGGATTCATGTTCATGGATTGTGTGTTCATGCTCACCTGCCGTCAGCACGAGCGGTATCAGATACTCACTCTTGTGCTGCTTATGGGCGCATTCACAAGGATAGCCGATAAACGTATTCTTACATTGTTCAGCCTGAATTCGATGGTCATATTCTTTAATCAGTTTCGCGTTCTCAGCCGGATGAGGGAAAAATCCGGCTGGTGGCACTATTACATGTATGCTGACTCCTCTGCCGGATGGATGGCTCAGAACGGAAAGTACGCTACGGTCAATTCCCTGCTGGGTCTGATGCTTTTTACGGCTTCGATGGTATATGTATTCAGATACTTTTTTGACGAACGCAGCGACGAATCCCTGATCAGCCGCGGAATAGAAGCGGTCAGGGCAAAATTATCATCAGGACAGTAAAGCGTGATCTGCCCAAGCATTACTTATTGCCCTGATTCCGGAGGAAAAGATATGGAAGTAAAAAACAGACGTCCCGCGATGCTTTCAAAGCTATTCGCGCCACCGTATGATGTGGGGGAGGCGAGGTATCTTTTTGTGCTTGCTGTGGGATTTATCACCGCCTTCTCTGTGATGATACCGTATATTATCTATGACAGCGGATATTTCCTTATGTACGGCGACTTCAATGTGCAGCAGTATCCGTTCTATATGCATGTCCATGACGCGATACTGAAAGGCGAAATCGGATGGGATTTCAAGACCGACCTGGGTGTGAACTTAATCGGATCATACAGTTTTTATAACTTAGGCTCTCCCTTTTTCCTTCTGACGCTGCTGCTGCCTTCGGGGGCTGTGCCGTATTCCATAGGACCTCTGCTGGCATTCAAGGTGGGCTGCGCCGCAATGACCGGCTACGCCTATATCCGTCGGTTCACCCGTTATGACGAATACGCCGTTCTTGGCGGTCTCATGTATGCGTTCTCAGGTTTTTCCATATTCAATATGTTTTTTAACCATTTCCACGAGCCGATGGTTTTCTTTCCGCTGATGCTGATAGCCCTCGAGGAGCTTATGGTAAATGACCGCAAAGGCTGGTTTGCCGTAACGGTGGCTGTAAACGCGTTTGTCAATTATTACTTCTTTGTTGCAGAGGTAGTTTTCATCATAATATACTTCTTCGTGCGGATGTTTATGTGCAGCGAGTGGAAGGTAACGCCCGGCAAGTTCTGTACAATAGCGTTTGAAGCCATTCTGGGATTCGGTATGGCGGGGGCGATAGTGCTTCCTTCGGTCTGGGAGGTTGCAAAAAATCCCCGTGCGGAGGCAAAGCTGTACGGCTGGAATGCCGTGGTTTATCCCAATTCCCAGCGTTATCTTAATATCCTGGAGGCATTCTTTTTCCCGCCCGATCTGCCCGCCCGCCCGAACTTTACCCCGGATTCCAATACCAAATGGGGCTCGCTCGCCGCGTGGCTTCCGCTTTTCGGCATGACCGGAGTCATAGGATGGCTTCAGAGCCGCAAGGGACACTGGCTGCGCCGGATGATAATAATATGCTTCTTTATGGCTTTCATACCGATTCTCAATTCGGTGTTCCAGCTTTTCAGCGCGACGTATTACGCCCGGTGGATGTTTATGTTCACGCTGATGACATCGCTCGCCACCGTGATGGCTCTGGGAAATTCCGATATTGACTGGGGACGGGCGTTCAGATGGTCGTTTGGAATAACCGTTGCCATAGCGCTCCCGCTCGGACTCATGCTGAAAAAAGAGGCCGATCCGGAAAACGGCAATCCTGCTGAATACGGGCTGATAGATTACAAGGACAGATTTTGGATATATGTAGCTATAGTTCTTCTGTCGCTCATGATGGTGGAACGTATAATCGTATTTATCCGGGAAAACAACCGCGGTATGGTTTACGCGCTCAGCATGACAGGAATGATTGCCGTTTATTTCTGTACGCTTTTCATATTTAACGGACAGGGCAAAACCCTTTCGTATGACAGCCGTGAATATGTGATACCCCTTGCGTTAAGCCGCGGTCAGAACATTGACCTTGACGATCTTCACAAGGCGAAGTACAGGGTCGATTTCTATAAGGATATGGACAACATAGGGATGTTCTGGGATACGTCGTGCATTCAGGCGTTTCACTCGATAGTGCCGTCTTCGGTGATAGATTTTTATACGGATGTGGGCGTGCAGAGAGGTGTCGGCAGCCGTCCCGAGACAAGCAGCTATGCAATTCGTTCGCTGCTCAGCGTAAAATATCTCTTTGACAACGCTCAGAAGGGAAAATTCAGCACAGACAATTCGGGACTGCCAACCGATTCCGACCCTAAGATGCCGGGCTGGTCGCTCCTCAAGACCGAAGGCGGTTACAACATCTGGCAGAATGATTTTTATGTTCCTATGGGATTCACATACGATTACTACATTACCCAGCGTGATTTCGAGGAAACATTCTCAAAGAACGAGCGGGGAAACGCCATGCTCCGCGCCATCGTGCTGGACGAGCGGCAGGAAGTCATATACGGCGATCTTTTGCAGCCTCTGCCTTCCGAGAGAACCTCGTTTAACGAAAACAGCTACAAGGACGACTGCCGCGCCCGCGCAGAAATGAGCTGCCGCAGCTTCAGCACCGACAGCAGCGGCTTCACGGCAGACATCGAGCAGGAAAAGCCGAATCTTGTCTTTTTCAGCGTTCCGTACCACGAGGGATGGAAGGCTTATGTCAACGGAGAGGAAGTTGAGGTTGAAAAGGTCAATGTCGGATTTATGGCAGTGGAATGCGGCGCCGGTCATTCGGAGATACGATTCGTTTTTGAAACACCAATGCTGAAATTGGGAATATACACAACGATATGCTGCGTTGCCGCGTTCGTGTTTTACGCGCTGTTTTTCGCTTACAACCCTGAAAACGGAAAAAACATCAGATTCAAAAGATTTGTCAGGAAACTTCGCACGGACTGCCGCATTAACTCTCCCCGGCACGTCAGGGTGATAAGCGACGGCGAAGGACATATCGACGATTTTGGCTCGGACGAGCCGGAGAGCGAAGATTGACAGATGAATAATTATGCAAAATATGACGCGCCGCTGTATGATGCGTTAATCAATTACGCTTCGCGTGGAATGTCATCCTTCCATACTCCCGGACATAAGGGACGCTGCGGTTTTCTTCCCCTGGAGGCAAGACTGGATCTCACCGAGCTTCCACTTACCGATTCGCTTTATGAATGCGACGGATGCATACGCGAATCCGAACTGAGAGCCGCCGCGTTCTTCGGAGCGGAATACACAGCGGTTTCGTCCGGAGGATGTACCCTCGCCATTCAGGGAATGCTCGCGGCATTCGCCGGGAACGGCGGCAAGGTGATATTCGGCAGGAATATCCACCGAAGCGCGATAAACGCCGCTATGCTGCTTGGAATAGAACCCGTCTGGATTATGAACCGTCGCGACGGAGGCAGGGGATTGCCCGGGAGGATTTATCCGGGTGACGTGCTCCGCGCGATTTCGGACAATCCTGACTCCGCCGCTGTTTATATTACTTCGCCCGATTATTACGGTTGTCTGTCCGACATAGGGGAAATATCAAAGGTATGCAGACAGTACGGAATTCCTCTGCTTGTGGACAACGCCCACGGCACCCACCTCATTGCCTTCGGTCTGCACCCTATAACACTCGGCGCGTCTGCTACGGCATGTTCCGCTCATAAGACGCTGCCTGTGCTGACGGGCGGCGCCTGGCTGAATTGCAATGACGCCGGCGCGATCCCGCGCGTAAAAGCTTCGATGGCGCTTTTTGGATCTACCAGCCCGTCATATCTGACAATGGCGTCGCTCGATCTGGCAAGGGCGTGGATGGAACGTGACGGAATATCTGAATTCAGGCTGCTCGCGGAGAAGGTCTCCGACATCCGCGCGCTCGCCGCGGATGTCGGATTCGGACTGCCCCACGGAGAATGTGACCCGGTACGTCTGACGCTGCTCACACGTCCCCTCGGAATGAGCGGAGACGATGCGGCGGCATATTTCAGAGAGCGCGGAGCCGAGTGCGAACACAGCGACGGCTGCGCGGCGGTGTTCATTCTCACCCCGTTCAATTCGGAATCGGATATAGACCTCCTTCGGAACGCCATTGCGGCTTTTCCAAAGGGCGCTGCACTTCCGGACGTATCCGAGGATTTGACAACTGACGGTCTGCCTATAGTCAAAATGTTCCCGCGTGAAGCCATGCTGCGCGCTTCGGAAAGCATTCCGTCCGAGAAAGCGGCGGGCAGAGTGGCTGCCGAAGCCGCTTGCCCCTGTCCGCCGGGTGTGCCGGTAGTTATGCCCGGAGAACTAATTGACGAAAAATGCGTAAACATTCTGTTAAAGACTGGAATTCCGCGCATAAATGTGATAGAATAGTAATACATGCGAATAAAAACGCATTTTATACAGAATTAACAAAGGGGTTATATGCTATGAAACTCTTGCTTGCAATAGTTAACAATGACGACAGCGCCGCGGTAGCCAACAATCTCACCGCCAAGGGTCATATCGCCACCAAGCTCTCCACAACGGGAGGCTTTCTCAAGGCGGGAAACACCACATTTCTCATCGGTACGGATGATGAAAAGGTCGATGAGGTCATCAACATAATCAAGACGTTCTCGCATAAGAGAAAGCAGGTAGTCGGTGACGAGACGGAATTTGACTTCGCTCTTTTCAAGAGTGTGCCGGTAGAGGTTACGGTGGGCGGAGCCGCCATTTTCGTACTTGATGTGGAGAACTTTATTAAATGCTGAGTTATTCCGAAACCTGCCGGACGGCTAAACGTATAGCTTCGGAATTCTGCGGAAACGCAGACGCGGTAAACGCGCTGGGCGGCATGATCGAAAACGGCAGGCTTCCTCACGCTTTCATAATAGAAGGATCGGACGGTCTGGGCAAATCCACATTTGCCCGGATTATCGCTAAGGGCGCGATGTGCAGCTGTCGGGAACCGCTTTCGGGCGAGTGTGAGCATTGCCGCAAGATTCGCGAGAATATCCACCCTGATCTGATGTATATTACTGGCAGCGGCAAAACAAACGCCATTTCCATCGACTCGGTGCGCATGATGAGGAGGGACGCCCTTATCGCGCCGAATGAAGCTGAAAAGCGGGTCTTTATCCTGGAGGACTGTGACAACATGCTTTCCGCTGCGCAGAACGCGTTCCTCAAAATATTCGAGGAAGCGCCGCCGCATGTTGTGTTTATTATGACTTGCCGTTCGTCCATGAATCTTCTCACCACAATACGTTCCAGGGGAAGAATAATCACGCTCAATCCCGTTGATATTCATGAGGCCGCTGAGTTTATTGTAAATGTGCTTCACACCGGCGACATTCGCTCCGCAGGGAGCGCCTGCGCGACGAGCGGAGGAAATATCGGTGAAGCTCTGCGCCTGCTCGGCAGCGAGAGCGCTTCACAGACTGCCGAACAGGCCGACGGCATAGCAAGCGGGATAATTGAAGCAATGTGCTCCGGCAGTGAGCTTGAAATTGCGGTAAAATGCGCCGCCATCGGAAAAGACAGGGCAATGGCAGGCATGGTGTGCGGCATTCTCTGTGAGCGTCTCAGGTGCGCTCTTATGTCCGCGGTCGGCGCGCAGGATACCCTCGATTCCCCCGATCAGAACGTGCTGAGACTCGGCGTGACTCTTTCGGCTGATACGATAATCAATCAGATTGATGAAATAAACGAGCTGAGCGATATGCTCAGAATAAACATAAGTATGCCGCTTTTTAATACAAGGCTGGCGATAATTCTGCAACGGAGGAAATAATGTCTGAGATAATTGGAGTTAGATTTAAGGACGGCGGCAAGATCTACTACTTTCGTCCGAATGACGAGGAGCTTACTCTCGGCTGTCATGTGATAGTTGAGACGGTACGCGGTACGGAATGCGGCGAGATGGTTATGGACCGCCGTGAGATAGACGACAGCGAGTTCAACCGAGAGGTCAAGACAATAATTCGCAGGGCCAACGACGCGGATCTTGCAAGGCTCAAAGAAAACGAGATCAAAGCAAAAAAGGCCTTTGATATATGCAATCAGAAGATCAAGGCACACGGTCTTGAAATGAATCTGCTGGAAGTGGAATGCACATTTGACAACAGCAAGATCGTTTTCAACTTTTCGGCGGAGGGAAGAGTGGACTTCCGTGAGCTCGTGAAGGATCTCGCGAGCGTTTTTCGCGCGAGGATAGAGCTTCGTCAGATCGGCGTGCGCGACGAGGCGAAGATGCTGGGCGGTCTCGGAGTCTGCGGGCGCCCGTTCTGCTGCAAGCAGTTTATGGGCGATTTCCAGTCGGTTTCAATCAAGATGGCAAAGGAGCAGGGACTTTCGCTCAATCCTGTCAAAATCTCAGGTACATGCGGCAGGCTGATGTGCTGTCTCAAGCACGAGCAGGACGCGTATGAAGACCTTATGCGAACAATGCCGCAGGTTGGTTCGGCAGTTATTACGCCGGAAGGTCCGGGAGTCGTGGTGGATCGCGAACTGATAGCCGGCAGGATAAAGGTCCGGCTGGACGGAGCCAATGAAGCGTCGCCCAAGAACTTCCGTGTCTCAGAGGTGTTCAGACCCGGAGAGGCGCCGTCCCCTGCGCCTGTGAAGCAGGATAAGCCCGAAGCCGAGGCAAGACCCGTTTCGGAGAAAAAAGCTGACGGAGGCAGAAGGCAGGAAAAGGCAAAGAAGCCTGAACCAAAAACGGAAAACGTCGGTAAGTCGCTGCCTGAATATGAGGGATTGGATTTTGAAGAGAGCCTTTCCGGAAGCATGAGCGCATATGACGATATGGAAGAGGATTTGCGTCATTCCCGCAAACAGAATAATTCACGCCGCCCCGGAAAACGTCCTGACCGCAGAAATCACGAGTACAAGGGCGGTGGCAAAAACGCGGAGCAGCGTGAGGGCAAGCCCTTCAAGGGAGGAAATCAGAAGGGCGGACAAAAGCCGCGTCCCGGCAAGGGAAAGCCCAATTTCAACAGGAAAAACGGAGCTAAAAATCCGGAACGCAATTCCGAAGACGCGGAGTAATCCGGATGGATGCCCTTTGCGTGGATTCGGATATTTAAAAAATTTTAAAAAATGTATTGCTTTTTTATAACATGTATGTTATAATGCTTAAGTTGTCGGCAGCAAATTTGCAAAGTCGGCAGTCTGTCCGGCTCACGGCGTTCTTCTTCGGCGTGAGTCAGGGGATTTGTCAGCGCCCAATGCGCTATTATCAAAAGCGGATATTCCTCTGAGCGCTTATTATCGCGCTGTAAGAATATCTGAAATTATCAGGAGGTTTTTTTATGAACGCAGCAGATGCATTGAAGTCCATTGCACAAGACAGCATGAGAGCAGAGCCGATTGTTTTTGAAATCGGTGACACTGTCAAGGTATTCGTCAAAATACGTGAGGGTGAGAAGGAAAGAATCCAGATGTTCGAGGGTACCGTTATTGCCCGCAGAGGCAGCGGAGTTTCCGAGACATTCACCGTCCGCCGCGTATCCTACGGTGTAGGCGTCGAGAGAGTATTCCCTGTGAATGCTCCCGCTGTTGATCGTATCGGGGTAGTCCGCCACGGTAAGATCAGAAGAAGCAAGCTCTATTATCTGCGTGACCGCGTCGGCAAGGCTGCCAAGGTCAAGGAGCTTATCAAGAAGTAAGTCTTCTTCGGGAAGTAATTTGGCTTCATCCGTACATCAAAAAGGCTTCAAAGAAGGGGAATGCTGTTTTTTCGGACAGTATTCCTTTTTTTTAAATTCAGAAAAATCAAAAAAATTTCAAAATTGTCTTCCAATACAGAATAAAAAGTATTATAATAATAGAAATATATTTTATTAAATTTGAAGACGGAGGATCATCATGAGCGAAAATAATAACAATCAGGAAAAACAGACCGAAGGATTTGTGGTGGAGATTTATGAGTGGCTGGAGGCAGTGGCGTTTGCGCTTGCCATAGTGGTGCTGCTTTTCACGTTTCTTTTCCGAGTGGTGAGCGTATCCGGTCCTTCTATGAATCCGACTCTGTTTTCAGGTGACAGAATAGTGCTCAACAGCCTTTTTTACACGCCTCAGAACGGCGATATCGTGGTTATTACCCAGCCGAATTCACATGATAATGAGCCGCTTATCAAGCGCGTCATTGCAGTCGAGGGGCAGACCATTCAGGTGGACGCCGAGACAGATACTGTGACGGTTGACGGCGTAAAGATCAACGAGCCGTATATTCTCGAACAGGATATACAGCGTTCGGGCGAGTCATACGAATATCCCCTGACCATACCGAAAGGCAAGGTCTTTGTAATGGGCGACAACCGCAACGATTCTTTTGACAGCCGCGACCCCGGACTTGGCATGGTGGAGGAAAAATACATCATGGGCAAGGCTGTTTTCAGGATATATCCGTTTGAAAGAGTCGGAGGTCTGGATTGATGAGCGAATTTGACTCGAAGAGCGGCAATTCCCAGAATATCCAGTGGTACCCCGGTCATATGACCAAAACCCGCCGTCGTATGGAAGAATGCATCAGGCAGGTTGACGGTGTGGTGGAGATAATTGACGCCCGCATCCCGATGAGCAGCCGTAACCCTGAAATTGATACGATTACAGCGCACCGTCCGAGAATAGTTCTCCTTAATAAAGCAGACATTGCCGACGGAGCGGCAACGTCGCGCTGGATTGATTATTTCACCGGTCTGGGCGCGATGGCGATAGCCTGCGACTGCAAGACGGGCAGAGGACTCAGTCATTTCGCTGATGATGTGCGGAAACTGCTTGCTGACAAGATAGCCGTATGGCAATCCAAGGGAATGGGCGGAAGAAGCGTAAAGCTGATGGTTGTCGGCATACCAAATGTCGGCAAGTCCTCATTTATCAACCGTATGGCGAAAGGCGGCAAGGCAAAAGTCGCTGACCGTCCCGGAGTCACCCGCGGCAACCAATGGTTCACAATAGGCGGTGGAATAGAGCTGCTTGACACCCCCGGAGTGCTATGGCCGAAGTTTGATGATCCGGAGGTCGGGCGAAAACTGGCGTTTACAGGAGCGGTAAAGGATGCTGTGATTGATATAGAATTGCTTTGTCTTGACCTCCTGGGCTATATGACGGAATTCTATCCCGAACGGCTTTGTGAAAGGTACAGGCTGGACGGCGTGGACGGCTTGCAGCCGACCGAGGTTATGGAGCTTATTGCCAGAAAGCGCGGAATGATAATGCGCGGAGGCGATATTGATTACGAGCGTGTATCTGTTATGATAATGGATGAATACCGCGGGGGCAAACTCGGCAGGATAACTCTCGAACTGCCTCAAAAATAATTGTGCGGTGTGCAGCTTATTATTTCTGCATAGTTTATCTCCCGGATACAAGGAGGTGCTTGATGAATGCCGAAAAAGAAGGAACCAAGTGAGTCTGTTGACTGGCTCAGATTTGAAAACGAAGCCATAGCTGACGGCAGCGCGGTTATCTGCGGAGTGGACGAGGCCGGAAGAGGCCCGCTTGCGGGTCCGGTGTTCGCCGCGGCTGTGGTGCTTCACAACGGGCAGATAATCGAGGGCGCCAACGATTCAAAGAAGCTGAGCGAAAAAAAGCGCGAGGCTCTGTTTGACGTTATCATATCGGAGGCGGCGGACTACTGTATAGCCTCGGTTGATGAAGCGACAATAGACGAAATCAATATTCTACAGGCGACATATCTCGCCATGTACAGGGCAGTGTCCGGACTGAAGAGGAAGCCGGACGTATGTCTTATAGACGGAAACCGGAAGCCTCCGCAGATAGAGATACCCTGTCGCACGATTGTCAAGGGTGACGCGCTCTCCATGAGCATAGCCTGCGCGTCTATTCTCGCCAAGGTGAGCAGAGACCGCTTCATGCTCGAACTTGACAAACAATACCCTGAGTACAGTTTTGCCAGACATAAGGGCTATGGCACGCAGCTTCATATAGATATGCTCAGAAAGTACGGCGCGTCGCCGGTGCACCGAAAGAGCTTTCTCAAGAAAATCGAAGGAATACCTGAATATAAGGGGGTATTGGATTGAATATCGGTCCTACAGGCAGGGCTGGCGAGGACGCGGCGCTTGAGCTGCTGCTCAGGAACGGGTTTGAGTTTGTTGCGAGGAATTATCAGAGACAGTGCGGCGAGATAGACATCATAGTAAAAAATGATAAATATATAGTATTCGCCGAGGTCAAGACCCGAACGAAAGCCTCGCGGTACAGCGGTTATTATGCTGTTACACGCCAGAAAAAACAGAAAATCGTTAAAACTGCGTTTCTGTATATGAAAGAATACAAACCACTGCTGCGACCGAGGATTGACGTGATTGATATAGAAGGACACTGGCTTGTTGTTGACGAAAAGGAACAGTTTGCGGTTGACAAGTTGCGATGGTACAAAAACGCAATTACAGCGAGTGATTTCGATGGATATATCTGATCTGCACTGTGAGTCCGATTCTGATACGGATAATCGGTGCAAGGCAGACAATATTATATTTTGAGGATTGAGTAATTATGATAAACGGAATAAAAGAAAAAACGTACAAGACCGTTGATGGCGGTGTTTGCGCCGCAAAGGGCTTCAAGGCGAACGGCCTCAACTGCGGTCTGAATAATGACAGGAACAAAAATGACCTTGGGCTTGTTGTCAGCGATGTGTTGTGCAATGCAGCCGCAGTTTACACCACCAATAAGGTCAAAGGCGCGCCGATAGTGGTTACCAAGGAGCATCTTGCTGCCTGCGGCGGCAGAACACGCGGCTTTATCGCCAACAGCAAAAACGCCAACACCTGCAATTCGGACGGGGTGGAAAAGGCGCAAATGATGTGTTCACTCACCGCGAAGGCGCTCGGCGTTGCCCCGGAAGAGATAGTTGTCGCTTCTACCGGCGTTATCGGACAGATACTTCCGATCGAACCGATTGCCTCTCACATTGAAGAGCTTGTTTCGGGACTTTCGCCCGAAAATCACCGCAAAGCGGTCAATGCCATAATGACTACCGACACGGTGATGAAGGAGATTGCCGTTGAATTTGAAGTTGGCGGCAGACTTTGCAGAATGGGCGGCATGGCAAAAGGCAGCGGAATGATACATCCCAATATGGCTACTACTCTGAATTTTATAACCACCGACGCTGCTATAAGCTCCGAAATGCTTCAAAAGGCTCTTTCCGACGTAGTCAAGGTGACGTACAACTGTCTGAGTATTGACGGGGATACCTCAACCAATGACTGTGTGCTGCTCATGGCGAGCGGACTTGCTGATAATTCTCCCATAACAGCCGAGTGTGACGGTTATGATGAATTCAAATCCGCGCTTTATTTTGTTATGATGAACATGACCCGGATGCTCGCAAAGGACGGCGAGGGAGCGAGTAAGCTGATTGAATGCTCCTGCTCCGGTGCTCGGGATCTTGACACGGCAATTACGGTCGCCAAGAGCGTCATCCGTTCGCCGCTGGTCAAGTGCGCCATATTCGGGGAAGACGCAAATTGGGGCAGGATTCTGTGCGCCATAGGTTATGCCGAGGCGGATTTTGAAATCGACAGGGTTGACGTCGATATTTCATCCGTGAACGGGAGCGTAGCGGTTTGTCGCAAAGGCGCCGGCGTGGCATTTTCCGAAGAGGAAGCGGCAAAGATTCTTTCCGCAGACGAGATATCAGTTTTCATAGATCTGCATCAGGGGGATTCCGTCGCGAAGGCATGGGGCTGCGATCTCACCTATGACTATGTAAAGATCAATGGCGACTACAGAACCTGATAATGCCTTTCAAAATAAAGTACAGGAAATAACCCGTTCATTGACAGAAAAAACAACGCTGTGTCCGGAACTGATTTATCATCGCATGTTCCAGGCACAGCGTTGTATATTTTTTTAATCAATTATCTTCCAGACTACTGGCGTATTCCCGCAGCGCACACATGATATCTCCCATCTCGTAGCCGTAGCGCTGCAATGTGGCAATGGTCCGGCGAATGCCCCTGTCGTCTCCGAGATCACGGCTGAATTTCTCATTGAGCAGCTCTGTGATCGCGGATTGTTCGTCAATGCTGAAATTTTCGAGTGCTTGCTCCGCAGTGTCCCTATCAATGCCCTTTGCGGCAAGCTCCTGAAATATTCTACGTCTGCCGTAATGCTTTTGATTGATAAGGTGGCGGATCATGTTCTCGGCATAGCGTGAATCGTCTGTCGCGCCAATCTCTTTCAGATATTCGATTGCCGCATCGACAGAATTGACGTCGAAGTCCTTTTTCAGCCTTGCCGCAATATCCCGGCTCGAATAATCCCGGAAATTCAGCAGATACAAAGCCTTCGATTTTGCACGCCTGAGCTGAGACTGACTGAGCAGTTCCTGCAATTTCTCCACGGAATACTCCTTGCCGCCTTTAAGAGCCTTTTCGGCGGCAAGATCGCTGTCAAGCGACACGATAAGCTCTCCGTCCGAATAAAGCCCGACCATATGCCCCTTCTGAGGTCTTATCTCATTTATCAGCATAATCAGTCTACCGAGATGTCAATATTCTTCTTGCGCTTGGAAGGTTTTACTTCGTCGATAAATTCCTCCGGAATAGGAATGTCATCTATCATATTGCTGCCGGATTCCGGAGACAGTTCGGAGACGGATTCATTGAACGCCTGTGTTTCCGGCGCTTCCTCGTCTTCCTTTTTCATTTCCGCCTTGGCACCTTTGCGTTTGCCCAAAAGTTTTTCGGCATTGTCCCTTACTTGTTTTTCGATTATCTGCGCTATCTCGGGATGATCAGAAAAATAATTCTTGGCGTTGTCGCGACCCTGACCGAGACGTGTCTCGCCGTATGAGAACCATGCGCCGCCCTTCTTGACGATGCCGAGTTCCACGGCGAGATCAAGCAGTTCGCCGTTGTGGCTGATTCCCTCTCCGTACATGATATCGAATTCCGCTGTGCGGAATGGAGGCGCTATTTTGTTTTTGACAACTTTTGCCTTGGTGCGGTTGCCGATAACGTCGGAGCCGGATTTGAGCGCTTCGCCCTTGCGGATTTCGATTCGCACGGAGCTGTAGAATTTCAGCGCGCGGCCTCCGGGAGTGACTTCGGGATTGCCATAAACCACGCCGACCTTTTCGCGAAGCTGATTGATGAATATGGCTACGCAGTTTGATTTGCCGATTGCGCTGGTCAGCTTGCGGAGAGCCTGACTCATCAGACGTGCCTGCATTCCGACAAAAGCGCTTCCCATGTCGCCCTCGACCTCCGCTCTTGGAACAAGCGCCGCGACCGAGTCCACAACAATCACGTCGATTGCGCCGGAGCGGACAAGTTCTTCGGTGATTTCAAGTGCCTGTTCGCCGTTGTCCGGCTGCGACACCAGCAGGTTGTCAATGTCCACGCCGAGTGCCTGCGCATATACCGGGTCGAGCGCGTGCTCCACGTCGATGAACGCCGCTATGCCGCCCTGCTTCTGTGCTTCCGCTATGCAGTGGAGGGCGAGGGTCGTCTTTCCCGATGATTCCGGACCGTACATCTCAATAATTCTGCCTCTCGGCAGACCGCCGATTCCGAGTGCGAGATCAAGACCCAGCGAACCTGTGGAAATTGCCTCTACATTGAGAGCGGAATTCTGTCCGAGTTTCATTACCGCGCCCTTGCCGAATTGCTTCTCGATGCTTGCCAGTGCTGTTTCAAGCGCCTTTTTTTTATCTACCGCCATTTGTAATCATTCCTTTGTCTTTATTTCGATATAATTATATATCATTTCTGAGAAAAATGCAACAGTAAAATTAGCACTTATGAAACAGCAGTACCAAAAACACACCTACTAATGCCGTTGAAGTCCTTCACTGCGCCTATCCGATCTATGGCGTTCTGCTTCATTATTTCGATAACGCCGTCGTAAATATCATATCCTATTTCGAAAGCAACGAGTCCGCCAGCGCGCAGAGCGGGTTTCCACAATCCGCATATGGCGCGGTAAAAGAGCAGTCCGTCGCTCCCTCCGTCAAGAGCAATGCGAGGCTCGCATTGTACTTCCCACTCGAGTCCGTCGATATCACCAGCCGGAATGTAAGGGGGATTTGACACGATACAGTCGAATTTTCCGTAATTATCCGTCGGTGGCGGCAGAAGTACGTCACACTCGCGGCAGATTACCCTGCCCTGCCCAAACTCCGCAATATTGCGCTCCAGGTAGCGAAAAGCCTCGTGCGATTTCTCGGCACAGACGACAAGAGCGTCCGGAATTCTGCGGGCTATTGCCAGCCCGACCGCTCCGCTGCCGGCGCAGAGGTCAAGAACGCGCGGCGAGGACAAGCCGGAAAGCTCCGTACACGCGGTTTCCACCAGAGTCATGGTGTCCTCACGGGGAATAAGAACGCCGTCTCCGACAAGCAGATTCATGCCGTCGAATTCCCATCGACCGAGAATATATTGAAGCGGTTCGCGGGTGCGGCGCATGATAAGCTCATTGAACAATTCTGTTTTTTCGGGATTGGCTATTTCGCCGCCGTGAACGGTAAGTCCAGCGCGGTCGCCTATCCCGAAGGTCATTTCAAAAAGGCATAACGCATCAAAGGCAGGACTTTTCAGCCCTGCCCGTGACAATGTATTTTTGCCTTTGTCGTAAACTTCTCTTAAGGTACAGCCATTCATCAGACGATTTCTCCTTCGGCATCCTGTGGAATAACGGCCTTGAGTGCGGCGATTGCGCATTCTATCTGACCGTCGTCCGGCTCGAATGTTGTGATGTGCTGCATCCACATGCCCGGAGCGGAGAGTATTTTGGTCAGGATATTGTCGTGCTTGCCGCAGAATCGGATTATTTCATATCCGAAGCCCATAACAAGCGGCAGACAGGCGAGTCTGATAAGGGTCCGCAGCCAGATGACGTCGGTCTGAATGCAGAAGCCAACTACGATGCCGATTATGAGCATGACAATGAGGAAGCTCGTGCCGCAGCGGGGGTGGAAGCGCTTGAATCTGCGCACGTTTTCCACGGTAAGCTCCTGCTTTGCCTCGTAGCAGAAAATAGTTTTGTGTTCCGCTCCGTGATATTCAAATACCCTGTGCATATCCTTTATGCGGGTGCAGAGGAAAATGTAAAGGACGAAAATGACAATCTTGAAAATACCCTCAAAAACCGAACGGTAGAGGATATTCCCCTTCAATACCGGAAACAGCATTGAAAGCCCGGTATAGCATGCGGTCGGCACCACAAAAAAGAGCAGTATGGCAATAGCCATCCCGAGAATCATTGTGAGAGTCATCAGGATGCCGAATAGCTTTTCGCCGAAAATATCATTCAGCTTCTGCTCGAACGGAGTAAGCTCTTCCTCCTCATCCTCGCCCGCAAGCTCAGCCGAACGCATAAGTGTCTTGGAGCCGACACGCATGGAGTCAAAGAAAGAATACATTCCGCGCAGCAGCGGTATTTTGAAAATCCACGGACGTTCTGACGGAAGGGGACAGTTCACATCTTCCACTATGACTTCGCCCTCTGGACTGCGAACTGCCATTGCCGTGTTTTTCGGCCCCCGCATCATGACGCCCTCTATGAGTGCCTGTCCGCCTATGGATGTATATTTTGTCTTTTTTTTGTTAGTATTACTCATTGTCAATTACTTCGCTCTCTGATATGTTTTTTTCTGCCGGAGCGGCGGATGTTTCGATCATGCTGTTCTGTCTGGCTATCGGAAGGATTATGCTGACGTTAGTGCCTTCGCCCTCGACGCTGTCTATTATGAATTCGCCGTTGTGCTTGCGGATTATTTCGTCCGCCACGGCAAGTCCTATGCCAAAGCCGCCTTTTTCGGTGTTGGCTTTGTAGAATTTCTGTTTGACCTTCGGCAGCTGATCTGCCGGTATTCCGCAGCCGTGATCACGCACGCCGATGGTGAGAAAATCGTTTTCCACCGATGTATAAACGTATATTTCGCCGCCGGATTCGCTGTATTTCATAGCGTTATCTATTACGATTATAATCACCTGCTTCAGCTTGTCGCGGTCGCCCATGACGGGAATTGCCTGCTCAGGTTCATAGAATGTCAGGCGCTTATCCTCTTTGCGGGCTTTTTCGGCAAACATGAAAACAACGTCGTCTATCTCGGCGATGATGTCAAGCAGCTGGAAGTTCATCACCATCCTGCCGCTCTGCATACGGGAAAAATCAAGCAGCTGTTCAACCAGACCGCTCAGGCGTTCGGTTTCTTTGATTATTATGCCCATTCCGCGTTTGATCATAGCCTCGTCCTCGGTGCCGCACATAAGCACTGTCTCACTCCATCCTTTGATGGCGGTGAGCGGCGTGCGCAGTTCATGAGAAACCGAGGAAATGAAATCGTTCTTTGCGTTTTCGCTGAGAGCCAGTTCGGCTGCCATTGCGTTTATTGAATCCATCAGGTCGCCGATCTCATCGTCGTGTTGCTTCTCGATACGAATGGAGAAGTCTCCCCCTGCGATTTTCCCGGCAATATCGGTGATGGATTTGACCGGGTTAACGATGGAACGTATAAAATAGGAGCTGGAAAGCGATATGAAGAGCAGCACCACAAGCATCACAACAAATATCAGCAATATGTTGCTGCGTACAGCGCTGTCGGTGGGTTCGAGCGAGACTATCATCCGGATGGCTCTGTAGCCTTTGTAATTAGGCAGCTCCAGGATATATGATACGGCATAGACATGCTCGTTGTTCTCGTTAATGCCGTTCCATGTGCCGTGATCCCCATTTTTGCAGGCTGCCTCGTAATCCGGTTTTGGCTGACCCGCAGGAGGTTCAAAACCGGAGGAAGTGACTATGGTTGTGCCCCTGCCGTTGATGAACTGAATTTCCATCTTGTCCTTGTCGGCGAAGCCTTCGACGAAGGACTGCGCAGAAAGCCTGTAGTCGTTTTCATTCATTGCGGTGTATGAATTAAAGGCGGTCTGTGCAAAATAATCTGACGTTACCGCGGCACGCTGATCAATTATCTGCTTGATGTTGTTGTAATAAAAGCTGTTTATCAGGGAAACCGAAATGATAAAAATAACAATTGTCATTGTGCCAAGCAGCGAGAAGGTCGTAAAAAGCCAGCGGCGGGTAATGCCCTTGCCTCTGATCATCTCCCTGTAAGGCAAAAAGAGATGTTTGATCATTTTCCCGAATGCTTCGGTGAATTTGCTCAGTTTTTCACCGATCCCGGTTTTATTGTTCCTTTCGGATAATCCCTCGTTTGTGGGATTGCCGTTAGTTAAGTCAGCCAATTCGTTATCACACCTTTTTAGTGGTCAGTGATTGAGATTATTGAGATATATTTATGCTGTCATAATTGTCTTATGGGATGTCTGATGACCGTTTTCAGTTTTTCGGGAGGCGTCTTTCTTGCGTCGCTCAGATAGATTTCATGATGGAGACGCTTATCCGTGATATCGAGCGCATAACCCTGATTAAGCATATATTCGTGCATGAGGGCGACAGTCTCAGGCTCGCTGTCTTCAGGATTGGGTCACCTTCTCCGCGCACAGCAATGTAATTCATTGCGGGAATATCGACGATAGCCGGCTTGTTTTTGGGGCAATAGAATTTTCTGTATTCTTTTTTGAAATCAAAAGCCACACCGAATGCCCTCCTTGATCTGAATTGGAGAGAAGGGGCGTTATGCCTCCCACTTGTAGCCAAGCCCCCAGACCGTGACTATATGGCAGGGCGACGATGGCTTTTCTTCTATCTTCATGCGCAGGCGGCGGATATTTACGTCCACGATTTTTTCCTCGCCGAAGAATCCGTCGCCCCATACATGCTTGAGAATGTCGTCACGACTCAGAGCCGTGCGGGGATTGGAGAAGAAATACTCCATGATCTGGAATTCTACCTGTGTCAGCTCGACCAGTTCGCCGTTTTTGCTGAGTGTGCGGTTGCGCAGATTGAGCACGAAGTTGCCTGAGCGAAGCTCCTCGCGGAAGGAATGGTCGCTGCTCTCACTGAGCGCGACACGGCGGTGAAGTGCGTCAACTCTTGCCATGAGTTCACTCGGGCTGAATGGTTTGGTTATGTAATCGTCGGCGCCGTTCATCAGACCGTTGACTTTGTCCATCTCCTGCGATTTGGCGGTTAGCATGATAATGCCAAGATTGCTGTTGCGCCGGCGAAGCTCGCGGCAGACAGATATGCCGTCCATTCCGGGCATCATAACGTCGAGCAGAGCGATGTCAAAATTGCCGTTTGCCTTATCGTAAGCGTCAACGGCGTCGCTGCCGTTGTTCACGTCAAAAACTTCATATCCTGAGCGACGGAGATTGATCACCACAAACTCTCTGATGGCGTCTTCGTCCTCTGCGACAAGTATTTTTTTCATATAGATTCATTCCTTCCGGTAGTATTAAAAATGGTATATAACTATTCAAATCAAAGAGAAAGCCGATTTTATTGTATTCTGGTCGATCAGATTCTGATCGCTGGAGAAGAGCGCTGCGCAAACCGTTTCGTCGGTTGAATTCAGAATTACCGCGTACTTTTCGTTGTGATTGTCATTAATCCACTCTGACCGGGTGAATACCTTTATACGGAAAAGTTCCTCACTGAATGCAAAGCGGTCTTTCTTATACCTGTAGAAATAGAGAATACGGTTTTTTTCGTCGAGACGGCAGGTTACTTTGTTATCCCATGAGGACTGCCATGTGATGCTGTAACCTTCCGAGATGTTAATGACGTTCTTTTTCTTGTTGAGGAAGGTATATCCTTTTGAGCCGAAATCCGCACTGTACCAGAGCGTGAGGAACATCGGGGATTCCGACGTCTGATCGTAGCCCGGCAGGTATTCCGTCACGGGAATATCCATAACTCCGTCGGAATCAATATCGCGGGAAGTTATATTGACATTGCGCACCGTGTTTGTGACGGCCTGTTCATCGTTGCTGTAGAAGGGCGCTTCAAGGTCGCCGTTGACGCTGTTCCAATAGACATACTCGGTGATAATCGTGGAATTGTCCTTGTAACCGTCGAGTACGACGCCGAATATTTTATCGTCAGTGAGCTTTGCCACCTTCGACTCGGAATAATAAAGCACATGTCCGTCGAGCTGCGCCGTGTCGGTAACGCTCATTGTGTAGGCGTTGTCAACGCCCCTGTGGCACTCAATCAGCTTTGCCGTCGCAGTGACCTCGAAGAGGTTCAGATAGGAGGCTATTATTTCGTCCGAGCCGTCGTTATCGAAATCATAGAGCTGCATATCGGTGTAGGCGACAGAAATATTGGAGCCCTTCGACTCGGAATATTCTTTTACGTCTATGGCGGTCAGGGCGTTGTCCTGGAGAATGTAGGCGGATATGATGTTGAGTCCGCTGCTGTATATCGTCCAGCCAACAATGATTTCATTGATGCCGTCGCAGTTGATGTCGCCGAAGAGCACGCGGTCAATCTCGCCGCCCTCGCCTTCCTTTTTTGAGATGAACTGCCACTTGCCGTTGTCCTGCGAGAGCAGAGCAAGCGAAATGGGTTTGGTTTCGTCCTGACGGTAAAAAACGAGCGCGTCGTTCTTTCCGTCGCCGGTCAGGTCGGTTCTGACTATGGCCGAGCGGTAGATGCCGCTCTTGGGATATTTGAGTGTGAAGCTGCCGAGGCTTTTAGTGAGCTCTTCCTGAATACTCCTGTCCTCGCCGGCAGGGTATGGAGGGCGCATGAGCTGGCGGTCCCCGCCGAACAGCTGCGTGTCACAGCCGCACAGGCAGATGATTGCCAGAAACGCAGCCATTATCTTAGCCAAAACGGGCTTTTGCATGATAAAACATACCTCCGAAAGCATCTTTGCGGATTGAGATTATAGTAAAACAGCTTAATGTAAATATAATAGCACATATAAGATTAAATTTCCAGAACAACTCGTTAATTTTTTTATAAAGACAGGAATTCTTTTTCACAGTCCCAAAAAGCCGCCTCCATGCATAACTGAAATAACGAGGGAAGCGGCTATTAGTCTTTATTTGATTATAGGCATGAAATAATGCATTCCGAAAAGCAGGGCGACAATCAATTCAAACGGCTTGATGGCTTTCAGTTTAAAAATGAAGATATTTACTATAATGTGAAATACCATGCCGAGCGCAATGCCTTCTATTATCGAAGAGGTGAGAGGAATAAGTATTATCGTAAGCAGAGCCGGAACGCCTTCGCCGATGTCGGAGCAGTCTATATCCTTGACGGCTCCAAGCATTGTGAAGCCGATATATACCATGACGCATGCGGTCACGACCGACGGTATGTATGTGGCAATGGGCGCAAAGAAGGCGGCCAGCAGGAAAAGCACACCTGCCGTGACGGCGGTAAGTCCCGATTTGCCTTGCGCGCAGATGCCTGATACCGATTCGGGAGCTACCGAAACCATCGGGCATCCGAAGAGGGTTCCTAATGTAGAAGAAGCGGCGTTGGATGCGAGCGTGTTTTTCAGAGCGCCGAAATTGCCATTGTCGTCGAGTTTGCCGTGATTCTTGGCGATGGCATAGACTACGCCTTCTGATTCTGTCAGATTGAAGAGCGAACAGACAAGCACAGTTATTACGAGAGTCAGTATCATTTTCCAATCCGCCTTCATCCCTGAGAAGAGTCCGATCATTCCGTCAGTCAGGTTTTTAAGGAATGCCTCTGAGTACCACTTGCCGAAGTTGCTGTTGAATCCGCCGAAATCCGGTCTTAGAGTGGAAAGGTCAACAATATTCAGCAGCTTGCCCCCTCCGTAATACAGAATTGCCGAAAAGATCATTCCGAAAAGCGGCGGGAATGGCAGATTCATTCTTTTCAGAATGCCTATGAATATCAGTCCGGCGAACATGACCATGACGGTGAAAAATTTGAGATCGTATACCGATAGGTTTGCAACTTTCCAGTTGCCGTTGTCCCCGCCGATCAGGAAGCCTGAGTTCCTCAGACCTATCATTGCAATATAAAGACCGAGACCGGCGGAAATACCGTTTTTCATGCTGCCCGAGAGCGAGGAGTAAAGTGTTCCTCCGACTCCTGCCATGGAGAGTACGAGATAGATTACTCCGGCAAAGAATGTGACCGTGAGAGCCGTTGCGTAATCGTATTTCATATCGGTCATAAGTCCTGCCGCGAAATATGCCGTAAGCCCCACGCTGGGACCGATGACAAACTGCTGTTTAGCCCACAGACTCATTGCGAGACAGCCGATAAAACAGGCTATGCACATGCCGATGTATGCTGTAGAAGCAGTTACGTTATTTCCTGCGAGTATTGCAGGACACTGAACAAGCAGATAGCTCATTGTGATGAACGAGGTTATTCCTGCCAGTATCTCACTGATAATATTGGTATTGTTGCCCTGCAGATCAAATAGCTTCATTCTGATTACCTTCCCTTATGTGTTATTACAGAACGAGGACGGATAGTTTTGAAAAAAACTCCCGACTATTGTTATTATATAACAGTATCAATGAAAAATCAACATCATTTTTTGTGTGTTTCAACGTGATCCCAATATTATTACAATCCTATTGAGGCAGTATCTATTTTGCGGTTTGAAAAGAGTCAGTCTGAAGGGAACAATTGTAAAAAAGGTATTGAATTATACTTAATGAGTGTGGTATAATAACCTGTAAAGAATTGATAAAAGGAAGATCAGAATAAATGCTTGAAATCAAAAATCTGTCTTATGTCACACCGGAGGGAAAAATAATTCTGGATGACATTAATCTCAAAGTGAATAACAGGTTCGTTGCCATTACCGGTCCGAATGGCAGCGGCAAGTCGACGCTCGCCAAGATAATCGCCGGTATCATTACCCCAACCAATGGAAGCATTATTTTCGACGGTCAGGACATAACCGGTATGTCGATCACCGACCGCGCAAGGAACGGTGTGAGTTTTGCCTTTCAGCAGCCTGTCAGGTTCAAGGGCATAACCGTGCGCGATATCATTTCTATAGCGGCGGGGCGCGAGCTGACACTCGACGAAGCCTGCGAATATCTCTCGGAAGTGGGTCTCTGCGCCAGGGACTACATCGACCGCGAGATCAACGAATCGCTTTCGGGCGGAGAACTCAAGCGCATTGAGATTGCTACCGCGTTTGCCCGTTCCACCAAGCTGACGCTCTTTGACGAGCCTGAGGCGGGGATTGATCTGTGGAGTTTCCAGAGTCTTATAAAGGTATTTGAAAGAATGTACCAAAAGACCAACGGCAGCATAATGATCATATCTCATCAGGAACGCATTCTTTCGTTTGCCGAGCAGATAATCCTGCTTACGGCAGGCAGAATAGCGGCTGTCGGCGGCAAGGACGAGATCATGCCGATGCTTATGAACGGCGATCTGAAATACGAATGTGCGAGGAGGGCGTGAGAATATGAGCGGACTTAATATTAGCGGCGACAAGCTGGACATGCTGAGCAAGATAAGCGTGATGGCGGAGAATCTCACCGGAGCATTCAGTCTCAGAGTGGACGGCAGTCCATACGCCAAAGGTTCCAGCGCGAATGTCACAATCTCGGCAAAGAAGGATCTGCCCGGAATCGACATCCGGGTAAAGGACGGCACGGTCGGAGAGAAGATACACATCCCCGTCATACTCACCCAAAGCGGAATCAAGGACCTTGTGTATAACGATTTCTACATCGGCGACAACTGCGATATTGAGATAGTTGCCGGCTGCGGGATACACAATCACGGACATGAGGACAGTGCTCACGACGGTATACACTCCTTCCACATAGGCAAAAATTCCCGCGTGTACTATTCTGAGAAGCACTACGGTGAGAATTCCCCCGAGAGCGGCAAAAACATCATGAATCCCACCACAATAATTGACATTGCCGAAGGCGGATATATGGAGATGGACACGGTGCAGATCCAGGGCGTGGACAACACGATCCGTACTACAAAGGGCAAGCTTGGCGATAAGGCTACGCTTAAGATAACCGAAAGGATAATGACCGACGGTGATCAGTATGCCGAGACACGCTTTGAGGTGGATCTGAACGGAGCGGACTCCGGCACACACGTAATTTCACGCTCGGTTGCCAGAGATAACAGCAAGCAGCTTTATATTTCCAATGTCAATGGCAACAGCAAATGTTCGGGTCATACGGAATGTGACGCAATTATCATGGACGCCGCCTCCGTCAGCGCTGTTCCCAAGATCAGCGCGAACAGCACGGACGCCTCGCTCATCCATGAGGCTGCTATTGGCAAGATTGCCGGGGAGCAGCTTGTCAAGCTGATGACGCTGGGACTCACCGAGAAGGAAGCAGAAGATAAAATTATCAACGGATTTATCAGTTGAAAAGAATATTTTTTTGTGATAAATGTGCATTGACATGGAATATAATTAATGTATAATTATATCGACTGTAATAAAACCTTATCAAGAGTGACGGAGGGTTCAGGCCCGATGAAGTCCGGCAACCTGCTTTTTCAGACAGGCAAGGTGCCAATTCCTGCGGCGTCAGCCGAGAGATGAGGGGCGAAAAACAAAGATTTTCCCCGGTGTCTCATAAAAGACACCGGGTTTTCTTTGTGATGAAGCAATCATATGTCGTAAAAATTCGGAAAGGATTTTGAAAAATGAAAGACAAGAATCACTATTTGTTCACATCGGAATCTGTGACGGAGGGACATCCCGACAAGGTATGCGACCAGATTTCCGACGCTGTGCTCGACGCTATTTTGGAAAAGGATCCCGGAGCACATGTTGCCTGCGAGACTACCGTTACCACAGGATATGTCTCGGTTATGGGCGAAATCACCGCAGACTGCTATGTGGATATTCCAAAGATTGCACGCGATGTGATTATCGGAATTGGCTACGACAGCCATGAAGCCAGCTTTGACGGTAATACATGCGCTGTTGTCACTTCAATAGATGAACAGTCTCCCGATATCGCAATGGGTGTCAATAAATCCAACGAGGTGCAGAACGGTCTGAGCGACAGCGAAATCGACATGATCGGCGCGGGAGATCAGGGCATGATGTTCGGATACGCATGCGACGAGACGGAAGAGCTTATGCCGCTGCCTATCTCGCTTGCGCACAAAATGGCGAAGCGTCTTGCTGAAGTGCGCAAGAGCGGCAAGATTCCCTATCTCCAGCCCGACGGAAAGACACAGGTGACTGTAGAATACGATGAAAACGGCGCGCCGGTCAGAATCGACACGGTTGTTCTCTCCACGCAGCATTCCGCAAGCGCTACCCTCGAACAGATTCGCTCCGATATGATAAAATATGTCATTATGCCCACTCTGCCCGAAAACCTCGTGGATGACGGGCTGAAAATCTTTGTCAATCCGACAGGCCGTTTTGTGGTCGGCGGACCTCAGGGTGATTCGGGACTTACGGGACGCAAGATTATCGTCGATACATACGGCGGATATTCCCGTCACGGCGGCGGAGCCTTCTCAGGAAAGGATCCGACGAAGGTTGACCGTTCGGGCGCTTATATGGCGCGCTACATAGCCAAGAATATTGTCGCTGCCGGTCTTGCGAAGAAGTGCGAGATACAGCTTGCCTACGCCATCGGCGTCGCGCATCCTGTTTCGGTATTCGTCGATACATTCGGTACGGGCAAGGTTGCCGACAGCGTTCTTTCCGACGCCGTGGTCAAAACCTTTGACCTGCGCCCCGCCGCGATCATCCGCGACCTCGATCTGCGCCGCCCGATCTACCGGCAGCTCGCCGCCTACGGACACATGGGCAGAACCGATCTGGATGTTCCGTGGGAAAAGACAGACCGCGTACAGGCGCTTCTTGACGCCGCTCAGTGAAGAGTGAGCGAATGCGAACGACCACTCTCTAAAAAAGGGGTTTTGTTGGATGATAGGGTACGATAAAATGGTTGTTCCGAAGCCGTTGAAGCCGGGCGATAAGGTCGCGCTTGTCGCGCCCTGCGCGCCTGTGCTGCCGGAACGTCTTGCCTTTGCCGCCGAATTTGTCTCGGGTCTGGGCTATCAGCCCGAAATTTACCCGTCGTGTACCTCGCGATTCGGTTTCCTTGCCGGGGAGGACGAACTGCGTGCCGGTGATATAAACCGCGCCTTTGCCGACCCGGATGTCCGCGCTGTTATTGTAGTGCGCGGAGGATACGGCGGCGCGAGACTTGCGGATTTGCTGGATTATGATACAATCAGGACCAACCCTAAGATATTCACGGGTTTCAGCGATGCCACGGTCCTGCATATTCTTATCAGTCAGCGTTGCGGAATGGTTACATTTCACGCCCCGATGCCGGCGGCAGCAAATTTCCGCGATGACGAATTCACACACCGTGCCCTTGCCGACGCGCTTGCCGGCTGCTGGTACGGAGAGTACTGCAATTCCGACTGCGGGAAAAATGCGGGAGTGCCGCTGGAATGCGTCTTTGAAGGCAGGGGAGAGGGAATGCTCGTGGGCGGCAACCTTACTATTGTTGCTTCGACAGCGGGCACGCCTTATCAGCTCGACTGCCGCGGGAAAATTCTCTTTCTGGAGGATGTCGGCGAATATGCCTACGCCATCGACCGTTCCATTCTCCATATGAAGCACAGCGGAATACTTGACGGTTGCCGCGGTGTGATTCTCGGAACCTGGCTGGATTGCGCCGCGCCGCATGATATGCCGATTCCCCTGACGCTGCGGAATGCCCTCGAACCGCTGCATATTCCGGTCATATCGGATTTTCAGTGCGGTCACAGCGTTCCGTCGTCGTTCCTTCCGCTCGGACTTCGCGCCGGGATAGTGTCCGATCCCAAAGGGTGCAGTATAATAATACAATAATTGATTTTTTGCTTATTGAAAAAGAAAGGTCTGATATAATATGGCAAAGCTGAGAATCGCCGGGATTGTGCCGGAATCGGTGGTTGACGGTCCGGGATTCAGATATACCGTATTTACTCAGGGCTGCCGTCACAACTGCAAGGGCTGTCATAATCCTCAGACCCATGATTTCAACGGAGGGTATATTGTCGATACCGACGATCTTTTTGCCGAGATGATGGAGGATCCGCTTATCAGGGGAATGACATTCTCCGGCGGAGATCCGTTTGAGCAGCCCGCTCCGCTTGCGGAGCTTGCCGAAAAAGCACACGCTGCCGGAAAGGATATTATTGTGTATACCGGCTACACGTTCGAGCAGCTGCTTGAAATGGCGAAGTCTGATTCTGCCGCGGATACCTTGCTTCATCAGACCGACATACTTATCGACGGACCGTTTGTTCTTGAACAGCGCAACCTGGAATTAAAATTCCGCGGCTCCGACAATCAGCGTGTGATCGACGTGCCTCGTTCTCTGGCCGACGGCAGAACAGTCACGATTGAATTTGATTAAATACTTTTTTCATGAATAAATCCGCGCGCTCCCGCAAATGATAATGCCGAAAGCATCATTTGAAGGGAGTTTTCTTATTCTATGGAATATACCGAAAAAAACGAAGCGGTGGAAAATGTTGAGAACAAAAAACACGATGATACGGAGAAGCTGCTGAGAGAATGCAACGCGGGAATCAAGATGGGCATAAGCTCCATTGACGAGGTTCTTCCGTCGGTGCACGACAGCAGACTCAAAGGCATATTGGAGAACAGCCGCAGGGAACATGCCGATCTCGGAGACGCGACACACGAACTGCTGCTCAGATATGACTGCGACACAAAGGAACCTCACCCCGTCGCCAAGGGAATGTCGTGGATAAAGACAAACGTCAAGCTGATGGTCGATCCGAGCGACAAAACCGTAGCTGGCCTCATGACTGACGGATGCAACATGGGAGTAAAATCTCTCAACGGTTATCTCAATCAATACAGCCTTGCTGACTCCAAGGCGCAGAAGATCACCGGAAAGCTCATTGACATCGAGGAACGCATGGCGGATTCAATGGCGGATTTTCTTTGACGCTGGCATTTGTCAGCTCGGATAATTAAGTATAAGCGGCTCTAAGCCGGAGTTCGTCTTTTTGCGGATTCCGGCTTGTTTTTTGCCTGTATGATGATATATGGCATTATACAGGGTTGCCGATATTCAGAAAAGCATAATGATAGATTAACAATTTATTCACATATACCCCTTGACAACTCCGCTTGGAAGTGGTAAATTATTATCATAAATTAGCACTCGGACATCGAGAGTGCTAACTTGAACAAAACGAGTGCTGATTTATCATCTTATAATTCATTTGATTTATAAGTAGAAAAGGACGGTCTGATTAAATGGAGCCACGGGCAAGAAAACTCAAAATACTGGCTTCGATAATCGAAAGTTACGTTCTCACGGGCGAGCCGATAGCCAGCAAGGCGTTGGCGGAGGCAATGCAGAATTCCGTTTCGTCGGCGACCATACGCAATGATATGGCGGAGCTGGTGGCGAGCGGATATCTGGAACAGCCCCACACCTCATCCGGTAGAATTCCGTCACAGCGAGGCTACAGGCTCTATGTCGATCATCTTATGATGGGCAGTCATGAGCTTCCGCTTGAATTACAGGGCGAGATCGACAAGCGGCTTAAGGCGTTCAGTTACGACCCGAACAAGTTTCTGGAGGTTACCGCCTCACTGATAGCCGAACAGACAGGACTGCTTGCCGTTGTAACCAATCCCACGGACCAGCATCCAAAGGTTACCAATGCGGAGCTTATGCTTATAGGAGCGCATTCGGTCATGCTGCTCGTGATGATTTCACCCGCTATCCTCAAAACCCGTGTCTGCCGGCTGAAACCTGAGCTTACATCCGAGCTTGTGGAAGAGCTTCGCAGGCGGCTTCGCGAGAGGCTCGTGGACGTTCCGACGGAAAGCATGAATGAACAATATTTTACCGAAACGGCTGTCATTTACAGCGATTTCTGGGATTTGCTCGAACCGCTTTTCGCGGCGGCGCGGGAATGCATTGAGGAATCGGGCGAAATGCAGGTTATCATGGAGGGTCAGTCGAGCATGCTTTCGAGAGGCGTATTTGCTGAATGGCAGCTTGCGGGAATCATGGACTTCATGGAAAAGCGCGGAGCAATAGCTGATTTGCTGGGGGAGGGCAACGGATTTGCCAACAGCGGCAGAACCTGCATCCTCATTGGCAATGAATCACATCGCCCCGAGCTTGAAGGAACCGGTATGATTACCGAACGCTATTACGGAGGCGGACAGACTGCCGGATGGATAGGCGTAGTCGGTCCCACCCGGATGAATTACGCCAAGCTGATTCCCTACATCGATTACTTCGCCGGAGCCGTAGGAAATATGCTGCGAGAGGTTTTGGGAGGCTGAAGCGAACACTGACGTTTGCAGAATTCTTGAGTGAGCAGTGATTGTAAGAGCTTTATCCGCAAACCGTCACTAATCACCAATTGCTGACAACAATCATTTAGATAAGGAAGGAGCTGCTGATCTTGTTCAACAGTAAGAAAAAGGCAGAAGAACCCGCAGCGGAGGAAATAAAAAAGACCTTCGAGACTGCCGGTGCAAACAATAACGCAAAGGAAGAAACGGCAAAGACCGATACATCCGAAGCCGCGGAGAAAAAGGATCCGGTTGACGTTCCCGCATTGCAGAAGGCTCTCGAATCCGCAAAGGCTGAGGCTGACAAGCTCAAGTCCGATTTTGAACAGCTGAATGACGTCAAGCTGAGACTCGCGGCGGAGTACGACAATTTCCGCAAGCGCTCACAGCGCGAAAAGGACGCCATCTATTCCGACGCGACGGCGTCCGCCGTGACAGCGCTGCTGCCGATCATCGACAATGTTGAGAGGGCGCTGGCAGCAGAGAACGCTTCCGCCGAGGACATGCGCAAGGGCGTTGAGATGATAAATACCCAGGCAGCGAAGGCCTTTGAGAAGCTGGGTGTTACCTCATACGGCGCTGCCGGAGAGGTATTCGACCCCAATATACATCACTGTGTAGGTACCGTTGACGCGGAGGGCGTGGAGTCCGGCGCGATAGCGCTTGTTCTTCAGAAGGGCTATAAGCTCGGCGACAAAGTCATCCGCCCCGCGATGGTTCAGGTGGCAAACTGACGGAAGGCGGCGCGCGGTCATTCCGGATGAACCGCATGACGCATTCTGTTTGACATATATTTTTAAGTTAACCAATCAACAGAAAATCAACCCTAAAGGGTATTATTTCAGGAGGAATTCATTATGGCAAAGACAATAGGTATTGACCTTGGTACAACAAATTCATGCGTAGCAGTTATAGAAGGCGGCGAAGCCGTCGTTATCCCCAACAGTGAAGGCGCGAGAACCACTCCGTCCGTCGTCGGCTTCAGCAAGACCGGCGAAAGAATGGTGGGCACAGTCGCTAAGCGTCAGGCCATCACCAATCCCGACAGAACCATC
>ONWI01000017.1 GCA_900321515.1 uncultured Eubacteriales bacterium
ATAATACAGATCAACTTAGTCCTCATCATCTTCCGAAGATTTGCGGCGCTTCTTGCGGCCGTCAAAGGCATCGGGGCTGATGGATTTAAGCAGATCCTTCTGCTGATTGGGGGAGAGCACTCTGAAATAAATGACGAGTCTCTTTTCCGGTTTGGAAAGGTCATAGATGTGCAGCTTATCCTCATCGTTGTCCTGAGCATTGGGATCGCTGACCTGAAGTTTAGTAGGATCAGCCTCATCCATAAGCTCGTAATAGCTGATGTTGAAGATCTTAAGCAGCTTATTTACCGACTTGATATCCGGAGTTGTCTTGCCGGATTCATAGTAAGCATAAGTAGAACGATCAAGTCCCAAAACATCTGCCACCTGCTGCTGGGTCAGTCCTGATGTTGTCCGGAAATGTTTTAACCTTTGATTTAATAACATAAAAATAGCACCACCTGAAAAAAATAGGATATTACAAAACGTTCCGATCAGTACCTATATACAGTAAATGAGTATAAATGTACTGAAATATATTATACTTGATAAAAATTCGTTTTTCCAGTGTTGGCAAATAAATTCACAGATTGTTCATTGTATTTTTACAATTCATATAACTCAAATGCCGCTGACAGGCTCTCAGAAAATGCTGGAAAGCGCGCCGGCCAAAATGCCGATAACCATCATTCCCGCAAGAATAATTGCCATAACTCTGACCCATGTTTTCTGTTTGTTGCCCATTTTATGCATCCTCCTTTTGATGATAACTTCATGATAACATTAGAACATATTTTTTTGTACAATATTTTAATAAAAGATTGATATGAGATGAATAAACACTGCAAATAAGAAAACAATCATGTGCTGCCGCGGTTCTGGTCGTCATACATGTAATCAAAAGCCGTGTCGTCGGGAGAATCCTCAGCGGCTCGTATTGAGGCTCTTTCCATTGTTTCGATGAGCTGCCACTCGGTGTATTCGCGTGTGACGTGAATTGGCTTGGGATTCCGCCTGAATTTTTCGTAATCTTTGTTTTTAACCTCGACGGCTGGTTGTACGGCAGCCGAAGCGCGCCGCCTGCGTACCACCTCCGGAATGAAGTATTCCCTCATGCTGACCGCCGCGGCGACAGTGAGGCGATAATCGGCGGGGAGCACAATTATGCTTTGGATGCCCGCTGTCAGCAATATTCCCTCCGGACCGCCGTGGCGGGTGGGGAACAGCACAGAACCGGCAATGGATGGCAGACGCGTGTTGCGCAGTCTGTCATAGCAATAGCGTGAACGGCTCCGGAATTTGATCTCAAGAGGGAGTCCGAGCGCGCGCGACAGAATGAATACTATATTGTCTTCCTGCCGCTGACATTCGGTTCCGCCGATGATAATGACGTTTTCGCAGCGGGAGAGAATATCGCTTATCAGCGAAGCAATGCGGTTCGGGTGAACCGTCACGTCGTGGCTCCTGACAGTGCCGCAGTAATCGGTGAGCAGATCGTTTACCGCGGCGGAACGCTTGCTGTCCGGCTGCGTTTTGTACCAGATTATTCCGGATGACATTGACTCACCGCCTCGCTCAGGGCATAAGGGAATTTGCGGCCTTGACCGCCGAACTGACGTCGATCTTGCTCTCGCCGTCCCTGACGCGGCGGGCTGCGATTACCATACGCCATCCGCCCTTTTCGTATGAACAGGTTGACAGAAGGAGTATTTTGTCGTCAGCCTGCACGTCTACGGGCATTGTGACGAGCGAACGTTTTTTAATTTCATCCACGAATTTCAGGAATTCGGCGTCGCTCTTGAATTCAGTCTGAATATAGTTGAACGGAGTACCTGTTGACCACAAAGTAGTGGCGCGGAAATTTGAAAAGATAATCCATTCGGAGCGGTCGTAAATCGTATCGAAGCGAAGGACAGGATTTTCCTTGTAAAATTCGGGGTCGTTGTATTTTTTGAGCTGTGCGAACATGGTTCCGTTGCGTCGATGGTGTCCGTATATGATGAAGCTGCGGGTTTTCGAGCCGGGTTTTACATCGTTCCGGTAGTCCAGGAAGGGACATCCTGACTGGCTTCTGTTTTTATTGATATTGTGGCTGAGATAGTAGCTGTTGTCCTTGGACTGCACAACCGGGTAGTCTACAAGCGTATTGGGAACGTTTATCCAGCCGACAACATCGCCGTTCAGTTCTCTGATGGTCTTGAATGAAGCGAGGGTTCCGTCCTCAAGCCTTTCCTCTTCTTGCTTTTTCTCATCGTCGTTGTTCCATACGCCGTCGTCGGCGGTTGAGGGGTCCTCGCTTTTGTAATCGCTTTTGTACGAAGAAAGCTCACGCTGTTCCAGATACGGTTCGCCGAAGTACTTGTAGACGAGATATCCGCCCGAACCTAAGAACACGATGACAGAGAAAAAGAGTATCACCCTGCTGACGGGGTCCATCTTATTTTTGTGTTTTTTTCTTTTTTTCCTTGATTTTTTGAGCCGTTCTTCTTCCAGTTCGTAAATGTCATACTCGCCGTAGTATTTTCTTGACATCTTGCTCCTCCGTTCGGTCGAAAAAATTAATCATTGCCGCTGAGCAATTCCAGCACGTTCAAAAGAATTGCTTCGGCTGCCGCGTTGCGTATATAATCCCTGTCGGCACCCGGCTTGTCGATAAGCAGACGCTTCACCTGTGTGCCTTTAACCGTGGAAACGGCGGTGTAGACCAGTCCCACCGGCTTCTCGGGCGAACCGCCGCCGGGACCGGCGATTCCGGTGCTGGAGACTCCGATATCCGCGCCGGACACTCTGCGTATGCCGTCAGCCATCGCCCGGGCGGTTTCGGGCGACACTGCGCCGTACATGTCGAGAACTTCCTTTGGAACGCCCACCATAGCGGTTTTCATTTCGTTTGAATATGTCGTTATGCCTAAATCGAATATTTCCGAAGCGCCGGGCGCGTCGGTGATAATTTTTGAGATCAGTCCCGCGGTGCAGGATTCGACCGAAGCGATCTTCAAACCGCGTTCTTTCAGCGCCGCGACCAGAGCGGCTGATAATTGAAATTGAGTCATAACGCAGATAACCTCCTATCTTTCGGGGGTGATTACCGTGAGTTTAGTGTCTCTTACAGCTTTTTCAATCATTGCCCCGACGTTTATTTCGTCGGATTCGAGCGCCTTTTCAGCCTGAATTATTTTTTCGAGAATCGGTCTGGTTTTCGGGTGCTTGGGGGTGAATACAGTACAGCAGTCCTCGAAGGGCTGAATGGAAATGTCAAAGGTGTCGATCCTGCGGGCAATGGTGACGATTTCCTCCTTGTCCATGCCGATGACCGGACGGAGAACAGGCATATCCGCGGCGGCGTCAGTGCATTCGAGGGCGCGCAGCGTCTGGCTTGCGACCTGTCCCACGCTCTCGCCGCTGATAAGGGCAAGCGCACCGTCCTTCCTGGCGATGATCTGGGCAATCCTGATCATATACCTGCGCATGATGACGGTCAGCATGTCCTCGGGGCAGTAATCCCTGATGGCCTCCTGAATCTCGGTGAATGGGACTATGTGAAGGCGTATCTCTCCGGACCACTCGGACACTTTGGCGAGAAGGTCCTTGACCTTTTCCTCGGCGCGAAGACTTGTGTATGGGGGAGAGGCAAAATTGACAGCAGAAAGTTCAAGTCCCCGCTTTGCCATCATCCATGAAGCTACGGGAGAATCTATGCCGCCGGAGATCATCACGCAGGCGCGTCCTCCTGTTCCCACCGGAAGTCCGCCGGCGCCCCTTATCGGCTGCTTGTGAATATATGCGGATGTATCTCTGATCTCTACCGTCACGGTGAGGTCAGGCTCATGCACATCAACTGTCAGGTGAGGGAATTTTTCAAGGATGTATTCGCCGACAGCGGCGCAGATTTCGGGACTTTTGAGCGGGAACTTCTTGTCTGCGCGCTTGGCGTTGACCTTGAAGGTCTTTGCGTCTGTCAGTTCGTCCGCGAGGTATTGACACGCGGCGGGGAGAATCTCGTCCATTTCCTTCGGAACTTCCGCGGCGCGGCTCAGCGCGGCTATTCCGAACACCTTTGAAATAGCTTCCACAGCGTCCTCGATGTCAGTGCCGTCAAGCGGGGTGACAAACATGGTTGACTGTGACCGCCAGACCTTCACTCCGCCGAAAGGCGCGGCAGCCTTCTGGATATTCCTGGAGAGAGTTTCCTCAAAGCTCCTGCGGTTGAGGCCTTTGAGAGCAAGCTCGCCGTTTTTGATAAGAATTATTTCGTTCAAGGGTTTTCCTCCTGCTTACCTGAAATGAGCCAGACTGTTGATTCCGTCGGCAACAGCCTGAATTAATGCGTCAACGTCCGCGGAAGTATTGTTTCCGCAGAAGCTCACGCGAATCGCGCTGTCCGATGCTTCACGGGAAAGATTCAGCGCCTTGATGACGTGACTGGGTTCGCCCTTGGCGCAGGCAGAACCGCCGGATACATATATTCCGCGCTCGGAAAGGAAGTTGAGCATAGTTTCAGCCTTGACGCGGCATGTGCTGAAATTGACGATATACGGAAGCGCGTCGTTCGGACTGTTTATCACAATGCCGTCGATTTTCCTCAGCTTCATGACCAAATAATTTCTGAGCTCATTGATTCTTTCGTATCTCGCGCTCATTCCCGCGCGGTCGCAGGCAATAGCGGCGGCAGTTCCGAATGCCGCGATGAGGGGAGCGGCTTCCGTACCCGGACGGAAGGAATCCTCCTGATGACCGCCGCGGGTAAGAGGGGGAATATTCAGTCCCCTGCGCTTGTAGAGCGCGCCGGCGCCCTTGGGCGCGTGAATCTTGTGGGCTGAAACCGTGACCAGATCGGCGCCCAGCTTCCTGACGCTGACCGGGAGCTTGCCGAACGCCTGCACGCAGTCGCAGTGAACTATAGCCTTGGGCGCGTTTTTCCTTGTTATCCTGACTGCCGATTCAACAGGCAGAATGCTGCCGACCTCGTTGTTGACCATCATCATAGTGACAAGTATCGTATCGGAATTGACAGCCCGCGCGATTTGTTCAGGCGATATATGCCCCTGCGAATCGGGAGTGAGGCGAATCACCTCGAATCCCTGCTGTTCCAGCTCCCTTACGCCATCGAGCACAGAAGAGTGCTCGATGGCGGTGGTGACAATGCGGCTGCCGGCGCGCCTGTTCTTTGCTGCCGCGCCGAAAACGGCAATGTTGTTTGCCTCTGTGCCGCCGGAAGTAAAGAAGATTTCCTCCGGCGCAGCCGATAACGCGACAGCCACCGCCTTACGCGCATCCCTGAGCTTTTTGGCGGCTTCGTTTCCCTTGGCGTGGGTTGAACTGGGATTGCCCCAGAACCTGAGCATCATTTCATCGGCTGCCGCGACTGCCTCGGGACAGGGTTTTGTCGTGGCGCTGTTGTCCAGATATATTTCATTTGTTTCTTGTATTTCTTCCAACGGGAAAAAGCACCTCTCTGATAATTACAAATATACCTATATATTGTAGCTTAAATCAGCAGTTAATGCAATAGCTATTAGTGACATATTTTTTATCATTTTTTAAATATTCTTTTTCAGCAGGTGTGTTCACAAAATATTGTATTGAAATAATTCCGGAACAAGTATATAATTAACACAGGCGGTGCAAAGGAAGAATACCCGTTTTTGCAGCAGGCGGAATATTATCAGCGAGCAGAAGGAGTGCTTAACATGGAATACAACGAGCTTATCATAAAATATCCCGAATTTGTCTATCACGGATACGACATATCCGAGACCGGCGACGGAATAAGGATAGTCTACAATTTTGAAACGGTCGGACTTACCGAGTTTCACCCATCATGGGTATTTCCGAAGGCGGGCATAGACGTGAGCGACCCTGTTTTTGAGGAATTTGTCTTTTCGCTCGGCATGGTTGAACTGGTCAGCTATTGGAAGGCGGCATGTCCTCCGCTGGTCAGGGTGGAATGCGGCAGCCTGAGCGAAGGTCAGACCGCGTGGTGGAAGAAGCTCTACTACCACGGACTCGGCGAATTTTTCTATACAAACAAAGTGGACACTGATATGGACCGTTTTATGGACATCAGATCAGCCGGAACTGACAGAAAGCGCGTTATTGGGACCAATAAAAAACTCAGCGGATGCATGATACCTGTCGGCGGAGGCAAGGATTCGATAGTATCGCTGCATGTGCTTTCACGGTACGGCGGAACCGACGACAATATGTGCTTCATGATGAATCACAGAAATTCCGCGTTTGCCACTGCGCTCCTTTCCGGATGCCGTCCGGAGAACATATACCGCCCCAGAAGATATCTCGACCGCACGATAGTGGAGCTCAACAGGCAGGGATTTCTGAACGGTCACACTCCGCTGTCGGCGCTGATAGCATTTGCGGCGTCCATGTCGGCGTATATATGCGGCAAGAAGTATGTAGTGCTTTCCAACGAATCCAGCGCGAATGAAGCCTCGGTTGCCGGGAGCGACGTCAATCACCAGTATTCCAAGAGCTTTGAGTTCGAGAAGGATTTTTCAGATTACCTTGAGAATTATCTTCCGTGCGGGGTCAGATATTTCAGCCTGCTGCGTCCCCTCTCGGAGATACAGATTGCCGCGATATTCGCGGGACTGAAGGAATATCACCCGGTTTTCCGAAGCTGCAATGCAGGCAATGCCGGGACGAAATTTGACACATGGTGTCTTGAATGTTCCAAATGCCTGTTTGTCGCGATGATTCTCTCGCCGTTCCTCAGCGACGACGAGCTGAAGGACATATTCCGCATCAATCTCCTGAATTCAAAGAGCGAAAAAATGAAGGGCTACTTTGAACAGCTGATCGGACTGCACGAATCCAAACCGTTTGAATGCGTTGGCAGCGTGGACGAGGTCAATTTCGCGATGTGTCTCGCTATATCCAAGCGCCTTGAACGCGGGGATAAGCTGCCTGCACTGCTGGCATATTACATGACCACTCCGGCGTATCAAAAATACAAGGACAGCCCGAATGTCTTTGCCGATTATTTCGATGAGGTGAATCTCATTCCCGACGATATGAAGAAATGTGTACGGGAATGTGCCATGGAATGCAAATGGTAACGCTTAGGAACTGTGCAGAATTTAATCAGTCGTTTATTGCCAAAAAATAAAGTTTCCCCCGGCATTCTGACGAGCTAAATGTATTAATTATTTCTGCACAGTTACTTAATTACAGATCTCGTAAACAAAATAATATACAAATGTGTTGACAATTATTTGGATGTTGAGCACTCAATCTTTTTTGTCCATGTGCTTTACTTAGCCGATGAAGTATGATATAATTGCCTGTGTCGGTATAAAATATAAATGCTGATGACGATAAAGAATTCTGTTACAAAATGAAGGTGATTGTTATGAAAGAAAGAGATTATGTAATTCTGACCGATTCCACAACTGACATAACGCAGGATATTGCCAATGAAATCAACGTTAAAGTATGGCCTATGCAATTTGAACTGGACGGTCTGGCATACAGAAATTTTCCTGACGAACGTGAAATGAAGTCGGACGAATTTTATGACATAATGCGCGCGGGCAAGATGCCAAAGACTTCCCAGATAAATGTTGTCGATTTTTGCGAATATTTCAGCGAGTACCTTGAAAAGGGTTTCGATATTCTGTATATATGTTTTTCATCGGGACTGAGCGGCACCTATAACAATTCCCTTATAGCAATAGAGGAGTTGAAGGGAAAATATCCCGACCGCACTGTCATTTCCGTCGATTCCTTAGCCGCTTCGATGGGCGAGGGACTGCTGGTGTATTTTGCGGCTCAGCAGAAAAAGAAAGGCATGGACCTTCCGGAACTTGCCAAGTGGGTGGAGGAAAACCGTCTGCACATCTGCCATTGGTTTACCGTTGACGATCTACATCATCTCAAGCGTGGAGGCAGGGTGTCCGCTACCACGGCAATAGTGGGTTCCGCGCTGAATATCAAGCCTGTACTTCACGTGGACGACGAAGGACATCTTATCAATGTTTCCAAAGTAAGAGGACGCAAGGCGTCTATTAACGCTATGGTGGACAGGATGGTTGAAACATACACAAACCAGTTCGACACAATCATGATCTGTCAGGGCGGCTGCCGCAGTGACGCGGAATATCTTGCCGGCGAGGTCAAAAAGCGTGTCAAGGACGTAAAGAAGATCATCATGGGCAATATCGGTCCGGTAATAGGCGCACATGCCGGCCCCGGTGTTCTGGCGCTGTTCTTCTACGGCGAACGCAGATAATTATTTAAACCTGTCCGGAACCTCCACTTGTGCGGGGCTGCGCTGGCTGAACAGGTTCTCATTATAAACATGCTCTGAAGACAGGCACTCGATTTTTACAGGTCGGTGCCTGTTGGCTTTTTCATCGGACTCTCAGGCGAAAGGAAGGGAGATAGAATGATATTTGACAGTCACGCGCATTATTATTCCAAGGCATTTTCGAGCGACAGAGACGAGCTTCTGCTTCGCATGCACAATCAGCAGGAGGTCTCAGCGATAGTATGTCCCTCTGAGAATCTGCTGAGTGCCGCTGAGTGTGTCGATCTTGCTCAACGATACGATTTTATATACGCGGCGGTCGGCGTTCATCCTTGCTATGCCGATACATGGGACGACGGCAGCATTGAAAGACTCGAGGAGCTGCTGACATGCAAGAAGGTCGTGGCCATAGGAGAGACAGGGCTTGATTACTATCGCCGCGGCGACAACAGGGAAAAACAGAAGCTTGCCTTTACCGCGCAGCTGGAGCTTGCGGCGCGTGAGAAAATGCCGGTGATAATCCATGACCGTGAGGCGCACGGCGATATGTACGACATTCTGCGCAGATACAGACCGGAGGGCGTGATGCACTGTTTTTCCGGCAGCGTCGAATCCGCGCGAGAGGCGCTGAACCTCGGGCTTTACATAGGACTGGGCGGCACGGTGACTTATGCGAATGCCGTCAGGCCGGTTGAGGTGGCGAAATATGTACCGCTTGACCGTCTGGTGCTGGAAACCGACGCGCCGTATCTCATACCGCTTCGGTACCG
>ONWI01000033.1 GCA_900321515.1 uncultured Eubacteriales bacterium
GGTGGAATTGGCAGACACACGGGACTTAAAATCCCGTGATGGCAACATCGTACCGGTTCAAGCCCGGTCACCGGCACCATGGAGCGCGGCTTTCGCCGCTCAGAGAATAGTGAATAGTGAATGGTGAATAGTTGATTTTTTAGTTGCTTTTCATTTTTCATTGCTCACTATTCTTTTTTCATAATGACGCGAAAGGAATTCTTTTACAAAATGAAAAAATTCATTTTTATTCTGCTGAAATACGGGATGAGATTCATCTACTTCTTCATGAAGCTCTTTACGCCGGTCAAGGACAAGGCTGTTTTTCTCAGCCGACAGACTGACACGCCCTCAGAGAATTTTCTTCTGCTGCAAAAGGAGCTGCAAAGGGTCTCTCCCTCCACAAAATGCGAATTCTACTGCCGCCTCGGACTGAAAAGCGAGATGGGGCTTTCCTATGCCCTGCTTATGCTCCGTCAGATGAAGGCTCTCGCCGGCGCTAAATTATGTATCACCGAAAGCTATTGCATTCCCATCTCCATCCTGCGCCACAAAAAGCAGCTTCACTTCGTGCAGATATGGCACTCCATGGTGGCTGTCAAAAAATTCGGCTGGCAGACGGTGGATATGCCCGAGGGTACGTCATCCGAAATCGCCCGTATAATGGATATGCACAAAGGCTATGACTTCGTGGCTGTCGGCAGCGAGTATATGAGGCAGTTTTTCGCCGAGGCTATGAATACGCCTATTGAAAAGGTGCTGCCTGTCGGCACTCCCGTCGCCGACAGGCTTCTTGATTCCTCAGACCAGATCAATGAGCTTCGTGAAAGTTTTTATCAAACATATCCTCAGGCAAGGGGTAAAAAAATCGCAGTCTGGCTGCCTACCATGCGCCGTGACTATCCCATTGACTGCGGGGGCATGATAGACGGTTTTGACTGCGAAAAATACGCGCTGGCGGTCAAGCTCCATCCTCTCGACCGTCATACCGTAATCGACGGGAAAAAGGCGATTGTCGATAAGAGCTTCACAACCGAACAGGCAATAATTCTGGCGGACGCTGTTATCTCCGATTACTCGGGCGCGGCTGCTGAAGCCGCGCTTCTGAACAAGCCGGTCTATTTCTTTGTTCCGGACACAGACAGATATTCTGCGGAATGCGGCATAAACGTAAATCCGCTGGAGGTCTTCCCCGCGGTATCATTTGCGGACCCCGCGGATCTTGTCAGCGCGGTGCTCGGCGAAAAGGCATCCGCCGAAGACATCGTCCTTGTCAGGGAACTGCTTTGCGGAGGCTGCGACGGCAATTCAACCCGGAATATTATCCGTGAAGCGCTGTCGCTCGATTCCGATAAATAATCACACGAGCCTGTTGAAATTCTCAATAAGCCATCTTGCCACTCCGTCCCGGTCATTTGACTCGATGACGTCGTCTGCAACCTTTTTGAGAGGCTCCACAGCGTTCTCCACAGCGTAACACTCGTCGGATACTTCAAAAAGCGGCACGTCGTTGATCGAATCGCCAAAGGAAATAATGCGCTCCATGCCTGTCAGCTTCTTGATCGTGTCAAGCGCGTGCGCCTTGCTCACGCGGTAATCCATGATTTCAAGCCAATAACATGCCGGACCGTAGATATCCTTCTGGAGCAGACAATTCAGCGAATCCTCCGAGGTCAGATCAGCGCAAAGCGGGGAAAGAAGCTCGTCGGTATCTTCAATGCAGGTCACATAAAAGATCTCTCCGCAAAAAAGATCGTCAAAGCTGTCAACCGGCAGTATTCTCTCATCCCCCCTGCGGGAATCGAGATAGTGCTGCATCCCGATGCTTTCGGCGCCGCGCTGCCACAGCACCTTCTCCTCGCCGTCAAGATAAGTATAGACCAGCGGACTTATTCCGGAATTGTCAAGGGCATCCCTTATCAGCTCCGCCTGAGCTTCGTCAAGCCCCTGAATCTCTATTATTTCGCCCGTTTCAGGACTTTTGATGCAGGCGCCGTTATAGGTGATCACGGGCAGGGAAAGTTCCAGTCCCCGCGTCACCTTCCTCGCGGAATTGAGCGAACGCGCCGTGGCATATGTAAAATTCACGCCCCTGCGCATCAGGGAATTGAGCGCGTTCACGGTAAATTCGGACAGACGCACTTCAGAATTCAGCAATGTGCCGTCAAGATCTGAAATGACCATAGTATTCAAAATAATCACTCCAAGGACTGTTAAAATATATGAAAATAGGAACCACCGAAATCAAAGGCAAAGCCGTACTCGCTCCGATGGCGGGCGTAACCGACCGTGCCTTCCGCGAACTATGCATGAGCTTCGGCGCGGCTTACTGCACAAGCGAAATGGTCAGCGCCAAGGGACTGATCATGAGCGACCGCAAGACATCCGCTCTGCTGGAAATCTCAGCGGCGGAACGTCCGATGGCGCTACAGCTTTTCGGCTATGAGCCTGAGGTAATGGCGAAAGCCGCGCGCATAGCCGCAGAGCATTCTCCAGCAGCCATTGACATAAACATGGGCTGCCCCGCGCCCAAGATTGCCGGCAACCGCAGCGGAAGCGCCCTGATGAAAGACCCCGCCCTCTGCGGCAGAATTGTGGAGGCAATAGCAAAGGCGGTTGACATTCCCGTTACCGTCAAAATCCGCAAGGGATGGGATTCTTCCAGCGTAAACGCCGTAGAAGTCGCCAGAGCGTGCGAATCGGCAGGTGCGAGCCTTATCGCGGTACACGGGCGCACCCGCGAACAGATGTACGCTCCTCCCGCCGACTGGGAGATTATAGCCGCCGTCAAAAAAGCCGTTTCGATTCCAGTTATAGGCAACGGAGACATTTATTCGGCAATGGACGCCATGAAGATGCTGGAACAGACCGGCTGCGACCTCGTTATGGTAGGCAGAGGCGCGCTCGGCAACCCGTGGATATTCCGCGA
>ONWI01000237.1 GCA_900321515.1 uncultured Eubacteriales bacterium
CTTCTGGTGCGATATGAAAAGAAGGCTAACAACTATCTTGCACTGATTCATTTTGCTTGTGCTGTCATCGTTTGGCGCAAGCTGTTTCCTGTTCATCAAATTTAATTTTGGGATAAATTCTTAGAGCCTGACAGTTTTCAGATAATCCAAAGCTTCAATAAGGTCATTGCAAACAATTTCCGAGAGACGATACATCTCAGCGTCAGCCGGGACGATATCGGGCACCATAATTGGCCACATCCCGGCTGAATAGGCGGCTCTTATCCCGTTAAATGAATCCTCTATTGCAAATGTACTGACCGGTTGAAACCCAAATTCACGACACGCGAGCAGATATATTTCGGGATTGGGCTTGCTGATTGTCACCGCGTCACCTCCGATGATTCCCAAAAAGAAATCATAAAGTCCGGCGTTTCTTATCTGTCGTTCGACAGTCTGTTTTCTTGTGGAAGAAGCAATACCCATTGAAATCCCACTGGATTTCAAATAACCCAGAATGTCTGTTACGCCTGTTTTGACAGGAGGATGCCCGTCGGAATATCTCTTCCGGTACAGGTCAATGCTTTCATCCCAGATATTCTTCACCATTTGCCGGTCCAGAATGTTGTCGAACGCGGCTCTAAAAATCGCTGTTGACTGATTGCTGTTGGTTCCGATGCATTTGATATAGGTATTTCTGACAAGATCTTCATCAAGTCCGTATTTCGCGGATACTTCTATCCAGCAGTCAAACTGGGCTCTTTCAGAATCGAAAATAACCCCGTCCATATCGAAAATCACATTGAACATTGCATTTCGCTCCTTTTTTCTCGTTCAGATAAGATACGTCAGCAGGCTCTAAAATATTATACCATATCTTTTTGAATTTCTCTACTTCAAAATATAAAAAGATAGCCGTCCGAGGGTCTTACGGACGGCATTTTATATAATTGATTATCATATACACGACCAAATTTTGCCATGTTGTATATGACTTTCGACCTATCTGCAAGAAAAAAGCCACATCATATGCCTATAGATTGGAAATATAGTAGAAAATATAGCCGAGCGAAAAAGCTGCAATCAGAAATACAATAGTAAACATTACTATCGCGTAAACCTTATCCCGTTTATTTTGATCTTTCATGGCTTCTTATAACTCCTTCAATTAATACACATATTTACAATAACATGGATAAAAAAATATATTTGTTCCTTTCTTTTATTGTATTGCATTCAGATTATATCAAGTCGTTATGGACAAAAATTGGACAATAAAGCCGTTTCCATAATGTTTTTCTCAAAAATCGGGAGATTCACCCACTATATAAAAAGAGAGCCCTTGGGATTTGTGCAATATAACAAAGATGCTTGTAGATAATACACAAAAAGCCACTTGCATAAAGGTGTTTACAGTCCCGCAAGTGGCTCTATATTACTTAATTGATTATTTACATAATGGAAAAATATAATTTATACCCAACTATATTCTTCCAGATAAGACTTTGTATCCTTATTTGTGTTATCAAAATTAACGCATGACATATCGGCATAATAGCTTACTCCGTTCTTTTGTATAACCGCCTGGGCGCCGGATTCAGTCAAAACACGCATCAATTCGTAATACAGTTTATAGAAATAATCCATATTCTTTTGCTCCATCACTCCGTCATCCGCAAACATAACCGCACAGACTTCTTTGGCGGTCATGCTGATTCCATTCCGGTCGATCAACAGCGCAAGAAGCTCTTTTGCTCTCTTTCTCTTGAATCGCAGCGGATTACCATTTCTGTCATACGCCTCAAAGCCCCCATAACAGCACACTGTTATCAGGCAATCTTTATTTTGTCGTACAGCTTTTATATGGTCGATCTCTCTCTGAACCGATTCCGCATCAATAGGTTTGACCAGATATCCGCTGTCCCAATGCAATCCCAGCACGTCAATGGCATAGCTGCGGTGTCCGGTGCAAAAGACAATTCCACTATCGGGATGCAGACGCAGCAATTCCCTGGCAAGCTCAATGCCATCCATCTCGTGCAATTGGATATCAAGAAAAGCTGCGTCAAAATCATGTGTCGCAGCCCATGACAGCGCATCTATCTCATCATCAAAGCATATCGCCTCTGTTACGTCGGGACTCTGCAAAACGGCCCGTTTCAGAACCTTCAACAGCAAAACCTCATCGTCTACACATAACACTGTCATTTGCTTTTTCACCTTTCCATCGAATATTTTAGCCGAGTGTAAAATATGAAAAAAGGCGATAATACGAGGCTTGCGCATTTTAAGCCGCAGCTTTTTTCTCCACTCGGGGCAGGGACGAATTTGGATTTTTGCCTTTTCGGTATTCGCCCAACCACTATTTATTTTCGGTGCGTCTCACTCGCTCGGCTCCGCCTCGCTCGTGGGGCGCTGCCCCACCACCCCGCAAGGGCTCTGCCCTTGACCCGCGAGGAGGTCCAGACCCCCTCGACTCCCATTATTGGCGCTGCGCGCTTTACTTTTTTCTTTGTATAATTTTACAATCGCCTGATTTAATTGGGCTTTTAAATAATTAACGTAGGAACTGTGCAGAATTTAATCAGTCGTTTATTGCCAAAAAAGTGTCCTTCGGCATTCTGACGAGCTAAATGTATTAATTATTTCTGCACAGTTACTTAGCCGCTAAATTCTGACATCTTTTCTTTTCGGCAGTGTAATCAGACATTTTGTGCCCTCATTCGGTGCGCTGTGAATGGCAAGACTGCCGCCGCAGATCAATTCCAGCCTTTTACGCACGTTTTCGATACCTATATGGCTCTCGTTGTCCTCCTTCAAATGTTCCGAAAAACCAACTCCGTCGTCCACTACACAAATCAAATAGGCGTCGTCTGTCTCCCATGACGAAACCGTCAATGTTCCCTCACTCTTCCGCCGTTTGCAGATACCGTGCCGGACTGCGTTCTCCGCCAGCGGCTGTACAGACATGCTCGGAATGTTAAAATTTTCCGCCTTAATATCATAAACTACATTAAGGCGCGGAAATCTCACCTGTTCTATAGAAAGATAGTTTTGCAGATGTTCCAACTCCATCTTAAAAGGGACAAGCGGTTCGCTTACAGTGTCAAGGAAATTATTGCGGAGATGTCTTGAAAACAGCCTCAGAAGAGACTGCGCTTCGGTTGGATTCTCAACGCATAGACTGTCAATCGACCCCAGCGTATTCAGGATAAAATGAGGATTGATCTGGAGTAGCATTGCATTGAGCTGACTTTGTGTAAGTTCTTGTTGGCGATGTATGAGTTCCTTTTCACGCCGCACATACAGATTGGAGTAAAGAAACACCAATGAACAAAAGGTTCCTATAGGCAGGAGCGTCGGACCGACATGATAAAGCACCTCGAAGGTGCTTATGTATGGCAAAAGCGGATAGATCATAAGTATCACTTTATCTGAATGCGGAAGGTCCTTTTTCAGAATATGAAAAAAACTTACCAGAAGCAGCACAAACGGCAGAAAAAGGAAAAATACATATGCAGGTCCTCGTTGATATTGCCCTGTTTGTGGAGATACGGAAAAATAATACCCTCCCCAAATGTTCCCTATAAGGCATCCGATATTTACTACAGATACTAAATTGATGGTTTTGGTTGAAAAAGCAAATTGTTCTGGGTCATCTTCCAGCCATTCACACATTATGTACCAATAAACAAACGCCATGGAAACAGGACAAACGCAGTAAATTGTATTGATCAGAAGATTGGCAAAATGAAGGGACGGAATTCCGTCAATCAGCCAGAATACCGCATCGGAAAACAGATACAACACATCCAGTGCAACCACCACTAAAAACAGCACATTAATACGGTTATTCAGTCCGCTGCGAACTATGCTGCCGAATATCAAAAGCAGCACAAATATTCCTAAACATTCCATCGTCAGATTAGGAACGCTGATATCAGGGATATTGTTCCACATATATTTTGAAAGAGTCAACAAAAAGACAAACATAGCCGACTGTAAACCAAGTACGACATAGCACAATTGTCGTCTGTAAACATACAGCCGATTAAATGCCTGACGCAACCAGCACAACACAATGACATTCCTCCATAACAGCGGCTGTATGCATTTCGCTCAGCCAACAGGTTGTCTTTATTATTGTAGTAATATAGCACACCTGCCGAAGTAAATGCAGCAGTCCTATCGCTCTGTAATGAAATACTACTATTTAAGATTTTATCACAATTGACAGAGAAATGCAATAGACCAAAACAACCGGCGGCTCATTTCTGATTTTCCGGTTGAGAAGAATGTATGCTTGCAAAAACGCCGCTGCTTATGCCAATACATTGAATGTGATATCAGAGCCTGTTCAGAAATTATCCATGGACAAGCATTTTCATGCTCCGCGCCGCCGTTTCAGGCGTTTTTTTGTTCATGTTTTTACCGTTATATTTGTCAGCTGCATGGTATCATCGTTCAGTTTCGGTTTCGTCTGTCATTGTTTTATCTTTTACTTGCATTTTTTTCGAGAGAATGTTATAATTAATATAAACTAAAATAATCTTATTTATATAAAAAAATATGTATATTTTAACGTATTAACATGTTAAAAGGAGGTCGCTATGCGACGGATCATTCCTCTCAACTTTGGCTGGGAATTCACCCCGTGTTTCAGTGAGGCATTTGTATCAGGAAAAGCATGCGAAGGTACGGAAACCGTTGATTTACCCCATACCTGCATGGAGACACCGTATAATTATTTTGACGAACACCTTTATCAGATGGTCTGCGGCTATCGGCGGACGCTGCGGCTGCCGCAGAATGCGGCAGGGAAACGTGTCTTTCTCATTGTCGGTGCGGCGGGGCAAAACGCACAGGTCTATCTGGACGGCAGTCCCGTCGGTCAGCGCCACCGCTGCGGATACACTTCTTTTACGGTGGAACTCACCATGCACATGGCTCCTGACAGGGACGCCCTGCTCACAATCGAGGTTGACAGCCGCGAATCGCTCAATCAGCCTCCATTCGGCAACGTTATCGACTACATGACCTTCGGCGGTCTGTACCGGGAAGTGTGGCTGGAAATCCGGGAGCCTTCCTATATTGCGGATGTATTCCCGCAGCCTGCCGCCTCCGGAAAGCTCATCAGCCGGATTGACGTGGAAGGCAATGCCTGTTCCATCCGTCAGACCGTGCTTTTTGACGGCGCCGTAATAGTCTCACGCACCTTCGCCGTCGGTGAGGAGTATTCCTTCTTCGTGCCTGACGTTCAACTATGGGATATCGACAATCCGGTGCTTTACACTCTCGTCACAGAATTGCTCGACGAGGATGGGAGCATTTGCGACCGCGCGGAACAGCGCATAGGCTTCCGGGACGCTGTCTTCCGGAAGGACGGCTTCTGGCTCAACGGAAGAAAGGTTAAGCTGCTCGGTCTTAACCGTCATCAGAGCTATCCCTTTATCGGATATGCCGCGCCGGCAGCCTTACAGCGCTATGACGCGGATATACTGAAACGTGAACTGGGTCTTAATGCAGTGCGGACTTCCCATTATCCTCAGTCGCAGCACTTCATAGACCGCTGCAATGAGTTGGGTCTTCTCGTCTTTACCGAAATTCCCGGATGGCAGCACATCGGAGATGATCAATGGAAGGACATCGCCGTGCAGAACGTGCGCGATATGGTTACGCAATACCGCTGCCATCCCTCCGTCATTCTCTGGGGAGTGCGCATCAACGAATCAAAAGACGACGACGCGTTGTATACCCGCACCAACGCGCTGGCTCACGAACTCGACCCCACCCGGCAGACCGGCGGCGTGCGCTGCTACAAAAAGGGCAGCCTTCTGGAAGACGTTTACACCTACAACGACTTCTTCCATGACGGTACCAACGGCGGCTGCGAACCAAAAAAGAACGTAACTTCGGATATGAAAAAGTGCTATCTCATATCCGAATTCAACGGGCATATGTGTCCGACTAAGCCTTTTGATGACGAAGAACACCGGCAGGAGCACGCGCTGCGCCATGCCCGCGTGCTCGACAGCGTATGGGATAAAAAGGACATAGCGGGCTGTTTCGGCTGGTGCTTCTTCGATTACAACACACACAGGGATTTCGGCAGCGGCGACCGCATTTGCTATCACGGTGTGACTGATATGTTCCGAAACCCCAAGCTCGCGGCGGCGGTCTACGCGAGTATGCAGGACGATATTCCCGTTTTGGAGATCAGCTCCGATATGAACATCGGCGAACGTCCCGCAGGCAACCGCGGACGAGTCTATCTGTTCACCAACGCCGACAGCGTCCGCTTCTATAAAAACGATATATTCATCAAGGAATACACCCACAAGGACAGCGCTTTCCGGCACTTTCCCTGCCCGCCCATCGAAATGGACGATTTCATCGGCGACCAGATCGAGCAAAATGAATCCTTCTCCAAAAAACAGGCAGGGTATGTCAGGGACATCCTCAATGAATCCACACGCTTCGGTATATCGCATATTTCCGCCTCTGCCAAACGCAAGGCGGCGGTGCTCATACTGCGTTATCATATGAGCTTCAGTGACGCCTACGCGCTCTATGGAAAATACATCGGCAATTGGGGCGACAAGTCAACCGTCTACCGCTTTGAGGCCGTAAAGGGCGGAAAGGTCGTCAAGACCGTATGCAAAACACCCTTCACTGAATTGCGGCTGCGCGCCCTGGCAAGTCATACGGAGCTTGTGGAGGACACGACCTACGATATGGCGCTCGTTCGGCTGCAAATGACCGATCAGAACGGCAATATGCTTCCTTTCTACACCGGCGCGGCTGAGGTTTCTCTGACCGGTCCGGCACAAATCATCGGTGCGCAACCCGTAATTCTCCGCGGAGGATGCGGGGGGCTATATATCAAATCAACAGGAACGGACGGCCCGGCAACCCTAACCATCCGTGCGGATGGCGCAGAGGAAGTCGTGCTGCGTTTCAACGTCATCGTCCGTTCCCATTCAGAAGAAGGAGGATCTCAATGACTGACAAATCCGCAATGATTTTCGGCAATCCCATCAGCAAAAAGGCGCAGAAGAACGCCGCCAGATCCAAGCGCAAATTCGCGCGCAAATTCGGCGACGACAGCGCCGCCGATTACAGTGTTAAGATTGTTGAAAACGCCTGTCTGCAAAAGCCGCTCGGCGTATACGACATACGCGTGGACGAGGGTAAAAGCGATATTCCCTTTGACACGGAAAAAGGGATCATCGTCGGCAATATCCGAATGGGCTTCGGTCACTACCGCATCTCCATGGCGATGGCTTCGGCGGCGCACGCACTGGGCTTCACGCCCTATTGGATGGATCTTAATTCCTACAGGAACACCACCTGCACCAAAGTCATCAGCGCGCAGAACGACCTCTATTCTATGGGTTCCCGTCTCTCCCAGAAGAGCAAGCTTTTCAACAAGAAATACTGGGAGCCGCTCAATTACGAGGGCTTCCGTCAGCTCACCTACAATGCCGGGGACCAGAAGAATGCCGAGCTGATGGCGCCTGTATTCCGGAACATTCCCAAGGAAATCCCCGTTATCGGCACCCATGTCTGGCCGGCGCAGGCGGCGATTCACGCCGGAATGCAGCACGTTGTCAACGCAATTCCCGACAACTGGCCGATGGCGCTGCATTTCGCGGAGGGCGCGATCCATACCATCCAGACCCGTCAATCCTACATGGGCTACCGCATTCTCAACGGCATGCAGGGCAAGGACGTCCTGAAACCCATGCCGGAGGGAAGCCTCGTCTATACGGGACATTATATTGACCATGAGCTTGTCGCCAATCTGGAAACCGACTGCGACGCGCGTCTGGCGCGCAAAAATGACGGTAAACCCATGCGTTTCCTGCTCACAATAGGCGGCGCCGGGGCGCAGCGGGAGCTTTTCGCCGCAGTCATCAAGCATCTTCTGCCGCTCATAAAGGAGAAAAAAGCCGCGCTGTATGTCAATGTCGGCGACTATCGCAAGGTTTGGGATGTGCTTTGCAAGGGCAATAAGGAACTCGCCGGACTGAGCACCACTCACTTCAACAACTGGGAGAACACCAATTCTTTCGCGGAAATGGCAATTGACGGGGACGTCGAGGGCATTCACGCTTTCTGGCATGAGAACATCTTCGAAGCTGTCTACTGCACCAACCTGCTCATGCGTTCGGCGGACGTGCTGGTAACCAAGCCCAGCGAGTTGGCGTTCTACCCCATTCCGAAGCTCTTCCTCAAGCGCATCGGCGGCCACGAGAAGTGGGGCGCGATTCACTCCGCCGAAGTCGGCGACGGTACGCTGGAATGTGAGGACGTGCCGCACACGCTGCAAATGCTGGATATGTTCCTCGGCGAGAGCGAAATGTTCACACAGATGTGCCAGTGCGTCAAGGACAATCATAAGGCGGGACTCTACAACGGCGCTTATGAAGTCGTCAAACTTGCAATGAGCATGAAATCATAACAACGAAAAGAGGTATTCTTAATGAGTAAAACATCCAATAATCTGTCCGGCGGCGCGAAATTAGCCTATGCGCTTGCCGCAGTCGGCAAAGACATGGTATATATGCTGTCCGCCACCTATGTACTCTATTATTTCCAGGATATTCTCGGCGTGAGCGCCATCGCAATGGGTACGATTCTGCTCATCGCCCGCATTTTCGACGCCTTTAATGACCCGATTATGGGCATTATCGTTGCCAAAACCAAGACACGCTGGGGCAAGTTCCGTCCGTGGCTGCTCATAGGCACACTCACCAACGCGGTCATACTTTACCTCATGTTCGCAGCGCCGCCCACACTTGACGCTGCCGGACTCACAGCCTACGCTGCCGTAACCTACATTCTCTGGGGCGTAACCTACACCATGATGGATATTCCCTACTGGTCCATGATCCCCGCCTTCACCGAGAGCGGAAAGGAACGCGAAAATCTCACCACACTCGCCCGTTCGGCAGCAGGAGTTGGTTCAGCCATCATCATGATCGGCACGATGATGGGCGTACACGCGCTTGGAGAAGCCTTCGGCGGCGGTTCCGGCAAGGAAATCGAACTGGCGGGTTTCCGCTGGTTCACCCTCATCGTGGCGGTCCTCTTCATTCTCTTTACTTTACTGGCATGTGTGTCCATCAAGGAAAAATCAACCGCAGAAATGGAAACCGTTTCCGTGGGCAGAATGTTCAAGGCACTTTTCCAAAACGATCAGGCGCTCACCGTCGTGCTTGCCATAGTGCTGATTAACACCGCCATCTACATCACTTCCAACCTCGTCATCTACTTCTTCAAGTACGATTTCGGCGGCACCGGCTGGTACGGCGACTATTCGCTCTTCAACGCCTTTGGCGGCGGCATACAGATTCTTTCCATGATGCTGCTCTATCCCTTCCTGCGCAAGCTGCTCAAACTCTCCAACACCAAGATATTCTATGTCGGTCTGGGCGCGGCGGCATCCGGTTATGCCGTGCTGCTTGGGATGACATTCTCCTCCTTCATGGGCAACGTGTTCGCGCTCTTCGTCCCGGCCTTCTTCATCTTCGCCTCCTCCGGCATAATGAATGTTCTGACTACCGTCTTCCTCGCCAATTCCGTGGATTACGGCTTCCTCAAACTCCACAGAAGCGACGAAAGCGTGATCTTTTCCATGCAGACCTTTGTGGTCAAACTTGCATCCGGCATTGCCGCGTTTGCCGCTTCGATATGTCTCCAGCTCAACAATTTGAGCGACGCCGCCACCACCGAAGCCGAACAGACTGTCGATCTCTCGCTAAATGTAGCCGAGAGTGCCAAGATCGGTCTGCGCATGACCATGACAGTGATCCCAATTTTCGGGCTGCTGCTCGCAATTATCTGGTTCAAGGCGCGTTTCAAACTGACAGACGATAAGGTCGCCGAAATAGCCGAACAGGTCAGGGCGCTCAAGGAAAAGGACGCGGAAGCCGAAACCGACACAGCCGTGAACGAAGCGTCCGCTCCGGCAGAAGAAATTCCTGCCCCCGCGGAAGAAGCGTCCGCTCCCACAGAAGATATTCCTGCCCCCGCGGAAGA
>ONWI01000185.1 GCA_900321515.1 uncultured Eubacteriales bacterium
GGGTTTGCGACAACGCAGAGGTAAGCCAGCATATCCTTGATTTCCTTGCGCTCGTAGAAGCGATGGCCGCCGATGACGCGATAGGGAATACCCGCCCGCATGAAGTAATTTTCTATCGAATTGGACTGCGAATTCATTCGGTAGAGCACCGCGTGGTCGCCGTAGCGCATTCCGGCAGCGACGTTGTTTTCGACGCACTTTGCGATGAACGCCGCCTCGTCGTATTCGCTCTGCGCCTGATAATGCACGATTTTGTCGCCCGAACCGTTTGCCGTCCAGAGATTCTTGCCTTTGCGCTCGGTGTTGTTCTTAATGACTGCGTTGGCGGCGTCAAGCACGTTCTGCGTTGAACGGTAGTTCTGCTCGAGGCGGATGACCTGCGCTTCGGGGAATGTCTTTTCAAAAGAGAGGATATTCTCAATCGTCGCCCCGCGGAATTTATAGATGCTCTGGTCGTCGTCGCCCACAACGCAGAGATTGCCGTGTTTTTCCGAAAGCAGCTTGGCAAAGAGATATTGCGCGTGGTTGGTGTCCTGATACTCGTCTATCATAATATATTCGAAGCGGTTCTGATAATGCTCGAGTACGTCGTCGTTCTCCTGAAAGAGCCTGACGGTCTGGAAGAGGAGGTCGTCGAAGTCCATCGCGTCGGCTTCTTCCAGGCGCTTCTGATATGTCGTGTAGCACTCGGCGATTTTTTTCAGACGGAAGTCGCTGCCGGCCTTTGCGGCGTACTGCTTGGGGGTGAGCATCTGTTCTTTAGCGCGGCTTATTTCAGAGAGAATTGTCTTGACCGACAGCACCTTGTCGTCGATTCTCAGATAATTCATCACGTCCTTCATCATGCGCTTGCTGTCGTCCGAATCGTAGATGGTAAATTTGGGAGAATACCCCAGTCTTTCACCGTCCCGGCGGAGCATACGGGCGCAGGTGGAGTGGAAGGTGGAAGCCCACACCTCGCTGCCGCTTTCGCCGAGCATGGCGGAAAGCCTGTCTTTCAGTTCGCCCGCCGCCTTGTTGGTGAAGGTAATTGCCATAATTCTCCACGGCTTCGGAGGGAAGTGGGCAATCAGCTCGACGGCGCGCATATTATCCTCGTCGGATTTTTCGGGGAGATTCCCCTCGGCGAAATCCTCGAGAAACTCAACCTCTCCCTGGGTGAGTCCGGCGGGAAGGCTGTCGGTGGAATATCCGTCGCCATAGCGGATGAGATTGGCGATGCGGTTGACCAGAACGGTGGTCTTGCCGCTTCCCGCACCGGCGAGAATGAGCAGCGGCCCCTTAGTCCTGAATACCGCGATGCGCTGCATGTCGTTCATGCGGGAAAATTCGCGTTCGAGAATCTTCTTTTTTGCTGTAAAGTATCTTTGCTTTAAATCTGACATTTTTGCATACTCCTGTTTTTGTAGTAAAAATCATTATATCATATGCCTTGATAAAATACAAGAAATTGTCTGCGGAAAAAATAAATAAAAAAAGCTAAAATAAAAAAGCAAACAAAAGTCAAAAAATTAATAAAAATTCCCTTTACATTGAGAAAAATATTGTGTATTATATTAAGTGAGCATTGTTTTATTTTGTTCAAATTATCAGCTTTATGTAAAAATACAATCGAAGAAACTATTGATAAAGGACGGTAATACCTATGAGAAAAACAAAAATCATCTGCACCCTCGGTCCCGCCACTGACAACGGAGATATTCTGCGCCAGCTCATGCTGGGGGGCATGAATGTCTGCCGTTTCAATTTCAGCCACGGCGACCATGAAGGACACAAGAAGCGCCTTGACGCGGTGCTTGCGCTCAGGGAAGAACTCAAGCTGCCGATAGCCACGCTGCTTGACACCAAAGGTCCCGAGATCCGCACCGGCAAATTCGAGCCGGAAAAGGTGGAACTTGTGCAGGGGCAGAAATTCACCCTTACCACCAAGGATATCATAGGCAGCAGCAATATTTCGTCCATCTCCTTCGCGGGGCTGCCCAAGGACGTAAAGCAGGGACAGAGGATTCTGATAGACGACGGACTTATTGAACTGACGGTCGATTCGGTCACCGATACCGAAATCTTCTGCACGGTGGTCAACGGGGGCACGGTTTCCAACAACAAGGGCATCAATGTCCCCGGCGTCCGCCTGAGCATGCCGTATCTGAGCGAACGGGACATTTCGGACATCATGTTCGGCGTGCAGTGCGATTACGACTTCATCGCGGCGTCGTTTGTCAGAAGCGCCGCGGACGTCATGCAGATCAGGGCGCTGCTTGACAAGCTGCACTGCAACAACATCAAGATCATTTCCAAGATAGAGAATGCCGAGGGCGTGGACAATATCGACGAGATACTCCGCGTTTCCGACGGAATCATGATCGCGAGAGGCGATCTGGGCGTTGAGATACCGCTTCAGGAGATACCGATCATCCAGAAGAAGCTCATCGACAAGGCGTACAAAGCGGGCAAGATGGTCATCACAGCCACCCAGATGCTCGACAGCATGATGAAGAATCCCCGTCCCACCCGCGCGGAGTCCACGGACGTGGCGAACGCAATCTACGACGGCACCAGCGCGATCATGCTTTCGGGCGAGACCGCCGCGGGCAAATATCCTGTGGAATCCCTGCTCACCATGGCAAAGATTGCCGAGCGCACGGAATCCGACATCAACTACGCGGGCGGCTACAAGAGCACCGTGAGCAAGATAGGCGACGACGACGTTACCGGAGCCATTTCTCACGCCACCGTCACAACCGCGATCGACCTGAACGCCAAGGCGATCATCACCGTCACCAAGGGGGGAGGCACGGCGCGCCAGATCAGCAAGCACCGTCCGCCCTGTCCGATTGTCGGATGTTCGCCCGACAAGAAGGTTGTCCGCCAGCTCAATCTTTCATGGGGCGTATCGCCGATCCTCATTCCGGAAAAGACCAGCACCGACGAGCTTTTTGACTGTTCGGCAAAAGCCGCCGAGGACGCGGGACTCATTCAGTCGGGCGATCTGTGCGTCATCACAGCCGGCGTTCCGATCGGCGTCTCCGGCACTACCAATCTCCTGAAAGTGCATCTTACCGGCAATATTCTGGTTTCGGGCAAGGGCATAGGCGACACCAAGGTCTGTTCCAAGATGTGCGTTGCCAAGACAGAGGAGGAAATTGCCGAGGAATTTGAAACGGGCGATATCATCGTCGTTCCACAGACCAGCAACCGCCTGCTTCAGTTCATGCGGAAGGCGCGGGCGATTGTGACCGAAGCCGAGGGCGTCAATTCCCACGCTGCCATTGTGGGCATGACGCTGGGCATTCCCGTGGTGGTAGGCTGCAAGAACGCGACGCACATTCTCAAGAACGGCACGACGGTCGTAGTGGATGCCGAAAAGGGCATTGTCTACAGCGGCGACAGAATTAACTGATTGACATGGTTGATAAACACAGAATCGTTTTAGCCAAAGAGGATTTTTCTCCCGACGAATGCGAACTGATCAAGCAGCTTGCCGGATACGATGAGAATGCAGCCGATCCGAAGGCGGAGCTTGACAGGTGCCTGTATGATTATCTGGTGTTTCAGAATAACTATGTTTTTGCGTCAAAGAAGCTGCGCACCGATCTCGAGATACTGGAGCTGGATTACCGCGTGCAATATGATCACCGCATCCTCAAGAGCATAGACAGCCGCATTAAATCGGTCAAGAGCATATGCGGCAAGCTGGAAAAGAAGGGCGTACCGCTCACATTGGAGAACGCCGCCTTCGAGCTGTCCGACATTGCGGGAATCCGGGTCATATGCTACTACATGCGGGACATCTATGAGATAAAGAACCGTCTGCTCGCGCAGGACAACGTAAGCCTTCTGAAGATGTCGGATTACATTCAGGAGCCGAAGCCGAGCGGTTACCGGAGCCTTCATCTGATCGTATCCACATCGGTGCATCTGGCGTATAAGAATGTGGAAGTGCCTGTGGAAATTCAGCTCCGGACGGTGGCGATGGACTCATGGGCAGGTCTTGAGCATGTGCTGAAATACAAAAATCCGAACGGCGTTTCGGATGAAATATCAGAGCAGCTCAGCGACTGTGCCGATGTGATATCCGAAACAGACGCAAAAATGCAGGATATATACAAATCCCTCTTCGGCAAGAAATTATGATAATATGATAATATAATAAAAAACTGTGTCTCGCTGTGATTACCGCGGGGCACAGTTTTTGCTGTACCGGTGAAACGATGAAACGATTCGGTCCACGCGGTGCGCACGCAGGGAGGCGGAAAAATAATCTGAAAAAAACAGTTGATATATTATCATTGAGATGATATAATTATATTTAATTTTATGAAAATATAAAAGCTGCGGAAGAATGAACTGACGGAGGGATACGATGAAGCGCTGGGAAAAAGGCATTTCGATATTGATAACAATAGCGATAACGGTTTTGTTTGTTTCAGCGGCAGGCTTTTTTGCGCTGCATTACAATGATTGGTTTGTAGAGGAGGAAATGTCGTCCGGTTCAGCAGTTGCATTTTCTGACACAGTGGGAAGCAAGGTCGTTCTCCATATGGATCAGTCCGGTGTGGGTGAGGGCATTTCGGACGAGGCGCTGGAAGAGATGAATATATACGGATTTCCGGTAGGAGAATCCCCGTATTTCATTTATGTCGAAAAGGGCGCGCATACGCTGTCCGTATTTGAAAAGGACGGGTACGGGCTTTACACCAAAAGGATATATACCTGGATCACGGCGACCGGCAAGACCAACCTGCTGACGCCGGTGGGGATATTTGAGGTCGGTTCCAAGGAGGAGTGGCATCTCTGGCCGGCAAAGACGCTGTCGCCTTATGCCACGAAATATTATGAAAGCGATAATCATTATGGCGGTCTGTACATTCACGGACCGATATACAGGAATCAGAACTTCACCTCGCTGATAAGCAATTCCGCGCGTCATATCGGGACCAACTGTTCGTCAGGATGTCTGAGAACCGAGACGGAGGCGGCGTATTTTATTTACGAGATGTGTCCTGAAGGGACAATGATCAAGATAGTCGAGGGTTCGCCTCTGGGATTCTCGCCGGACAGACTTGTATATGTCTACAATCAGTCGATTACCCCGTCGCTGGACAGATTTCTGAATCCGTCGGTGGAGCTTGACGAAATCGGTTTTTCGGAAGAGAAACATGTGATGTATCTCGGAGAGCAGTACACGCCGGAAATACGGACTACACCGGAGGACGCGGGCTATTTCGACTACAACTGGACGACCAACAACCCCGCCATCATCAAAATATCGGGCGGGAGCATATGGGCGGTGGGAACCGGCTACGCCATCGTCACCGCGTCAACCAAGGATAACCGCTTGTCAACTTCGATTCTGATCAATGTGGTGGTACACAGTGTGGATACATCCGCGGCTCCGCCGGATGTGGGCGGCAGAATGGAGGAGGACAACAGCAATATAACCGACGACTATAAGCCGATAAGCGAAGGGCTGCTGTATCTGAAAATAAACGGCGAGAAGTTCGGCATCAACCAGAGCGTGAGGCCGCTGCTGGCAAACTTAGGGCCGAAATACTATCAGAAACAGCCGGCGCAGAGCTGCGCATACGACGGATTGGACAGATTTTTCAGTTATTCTTACAAAAACAACGGATACTGCGCGATATCCACGGTGCCGATGCTGGCGGACGGAGGCGACGCGATCTGCGAGATCGAATTCAGGAATTACACCACCGCCGAGCTTGAATCCTCAAAAGGAATCAGGCTGGGAGACAGTTTTGACGATGTAATAAAGGCATACGGGAACTTTTACACCCAGGTCATCGTAGATGATGAAAAGCACCCCGAAAATTCATTTGTCCGCGTAACGTACTGGGCGGGCAAGGCAAACGATCCCGGCGTGCCGAGTCTGTATTTCACACTGGATCCGGGGACAAAAACGGTGAAAGGAATGGGCATTTACAGTTCCAAAAACATGGGATAGCAATATCCGGATAAGGATGGTCGAAAAAAAATATGGTATTCAGTTCAGCCGCTTTTCTCTTTGCGTTTTTCCCGGTATATATAGGGGTAGTGGCGCTTGTAAGGAACATAAAGGCGTGCAATGTGCTGCTCATAATAATGAGTCTGGTGTTTTATGCGTGGGGAGAGCCGGTTTACATACTACTCATGCTGTTTTCAATACTGATAAATTACTTAATAGCGCTTCCCGCGGAGAGATACAGAGAAAGCGACAGTATTCAGAGGCGCACGCTTCTGGCGCTTGCGATAGTCTATAATCTCACGGCACTGGGGCTTTTCAAATATGCGGGATTTCTGACAGACACATTCAATTCAATAGCGGGGACATCCGTTCCGACGCCTCAGATACCGCTTCCGGTAGGAATATCGTTTTTCACATTCCAGACCATGAGCTACGTGATAGACGCCTACCGCGGAACGTGTTCCGTGCAGCGGAATATCGGCAAATTCATGCTTTATGTGTCATTCTTTCCGCAGCTGATAGCGGGACCGATAGTCAAATATCACGACATAGAGAAGCAGCTTGACCGCCGCAGCACAAACGCGGAAAAGATAGCAGACGGCATGAGGCGGTTTATAGTGGGGCTGTCAAAAAAAATGCTGATAGCCAACGCGGTGGGCAGTCCGGTGGATAAAATATATTCGCTCGACGGAGCGGACATGAATATTGCTCTGGCGTGGGCGGCGGGAATACTCTATTGCCTGCAGATATATTTTGATTTTTCGGGATATTCGGATATGGCGATAGGCCTTGGAAAGATGGCAGGCTTCAGATTCCTGGAAAATTTCAATTATCCCTACACGTCGTTTTCCGTGCGGGAATTCTGGAAACGATGGCACATATCGCTCACCACCTGGTTCAGGGAATATGTGTACTTTCCGCTGGGAGGCAACCGGAAGGGGGAGCTGCGCACGGGAATAAACAGGATGAGCGTATTCCTGCTCACAGGAATGTGGCACGGAGCCATGTGGACATTTGTTGTGTGGGGCGTGTTTCACGGCGTATTCCAGCTTCTTGAGACATATCTGATTCACCCGGACAAATGGAAAAAGCCGCTTGCCTATATCTACACGATGGGAGTGGTTGTAGCCGGATTTGCGATATTCCGGGCGGACAGCATAGGTCAGGCGTTCAACATACTGTTTCAGATGATAGGCGGTTTCGGTTTCACGGAAGTCGGCATGATAGTGCTGCAGGGGCTGATGACGTTTTATAATTTCTTCATTGTAGCGGCAGCCTTTGTGGCAATGACTCCGATAGTGAGGGATACCGCGTATTCGCTGGCGGCGAAGTACAACGCGGCGAAAGCCGTGACCTGCCTGAAATACGCCGCAAGCGTATTACTGATGGCATTGTGCATGATGTCGATAGCCTCGTCGTCCTATAATCCGTTTATTTATTTCAGATTCTGACACGGGGAGGTCTGCACTGATGAAAATAATCAAAAAGATGTGCGTTGTGGCGTATATTCTGCTGATCACGGCGGCATGCAGCCTTCCGTTTATCGGAATGCTATTCGGGCTGGGCGCGAAATCGACCGAGAACCGCACCATGACGGGACTTCCTGATCTCTACACTGCCGAGGAGGACAAGATCGAGGCCAACCTGAATTACACCGCGGAGCTGGGGGAATACTACTCGGATAATTTCGGTTTCCGTCAGGAGCTTGTGACGGCAAATTCACTGCTCAACGAGACGCTGTTCGGAAGGTCATCGAACGAAAAAACCACGGTAGGGCGTGACGGCTGGTATTATCTGAGCGAGACTCTTGACGACTACACCGGCGTTTCGGCGTTTTCCGAGAGGGGAATATACAGATTAAAGAAAACTCTTGACCTGATGAACACGTTCTCGGAGGACGGCAACATTACGTTTGCATTTTTTGTGGCGCCGAATAAAAACAGCATTTATCCCGAGTACATGCCGTGGAGCATAAGGGCGTCATCGTCTCCGAGCAATCTGGACAGGCTCAGCAAGGCAATGAGGTCAAAGCTCTACTATATTGACGTCAAATCGGTACTCAAACAATCCGCGGGGGACAGATCGAGATACATCTACCTCAAAAACGACAGCCATTGGAACAACATCGGAGCGCTTGCGGCATATAACGCGCTTCAGGACAATCTCAACATAAGGATAAAAAAATACGATTATATGCCGATTGACGAATCCGGACTTTATATCTCGCAGAATGAAATAAGCGGCGATCTGACGGCCATGCTGTATCCGTCACTGGATAAGAAGGATGTGCAGTACGAACTGGGAATAGCCAGGAATTTTTCTTCGGAAAAACCGCTTGTCAATATGATGGATTCCGAGATTAATACAACCTGTCAGGGCAGGTACTTCAATATCATCTGTTACCGTGACTCATTCTTCAACGCGTTTATCCCGATCAATTCCAATGCCTTTGCGAAGGCGAGATACACCCGCACCTCAAAGACGTCCCCATATGACCTGAACGCCGCCAAGAGCGGGGATTACAATATCGCGGTAGTGGAGATAGCCGAGAGGAATCTGCCGAATGTGCTCTATAACGCGCCCATCATGGACGCCCCGAGAGTAAAAAGTCCCAAAGTGACCAGACGGCGATACACCGAACAGAGATGTTCGTTTGTCGATGACGGCGAATCGTTCCTTATCAACGGCGAAATCGGCGACTGGGCGGAGCTTGACACCGAAAGCAACATATATATAGAACTTCGCGACAGCAAGGATCAATCCTTTTACTATGAAGCGTTTCCGATACTGAGCGGAGACGCGTATGCCGACAACGGCTTTTCGGCGCATATCAGCAAATATAACCTGAAAAACGACGAATACAGCTTATTCATTCACGTCGGCAGCCAGGATATTTCAAGATACACCGAATTGCTGTTAAACTGATATGAGAGAGGTAATAATAATGACAAATACGGAAGTAAACAATCAGGGAGCGCAGGAAGCTCCCGCAAGGAAGAAGCGCATTTTTTCAGCCATACAGCCGAGCGGACAGATGACGCTGGGCAATTATCTCGGAGCCATCCGCAACTGGGTGGAGATGCAGGACGAGTTTGACTGCGTGTACGCAACAGCGAATCTTCACGCGATCACTGTGCGCCAGGACCCGAAGAAACTGAAGGAAAACACGTTGAATCTGTTTGCACTGCTCATTGCTTCGGGAGTTGATCCCGAAAAGAGCATATTCTTCCATCAGAGCCAGGTTGCCGCGCACGCGGAGCTTGCGTGGGTGCTGGGGACATTCACCCAGTTCGGAGAGCTGTCGAGAATGACGCAGTTCAAGGATAAATCGGCGCGTCACGCCGACAACATCAACGCGGGGCTTTTCACATATCCGTCGCTGATGGCAGCGGACATACTGCTGTATCAGGCGGACCTTGTGCCGGTGGGCGAAGATCAGAAGCAGCACCTGGAGCTGACGAGGGATATTGCGGAGCGCTTCAACGGAATATACGGCAAGACATTTGTGGTTCCCGAGCCGTATATAAAGAAAAACGCGGCGAGAGTAAGAAATCTGCTTGATCCGAGCAAGAAGATGAGCAAATCGGATCAGAATACCAAGAGCTATATTCTTATGGTTGACGAGCCGGCGACAATAATGAAGAAATTCCGATCCGCCGTCACCGACAGCGAAGCCTGCGTCAGATATGCGGAGGGCAAGGACGGAATAAACAACCTGATGGAAATCTACTCTGCCTGCACAGGAAAGAGCTATGAGCAGATCGAAGACGAATTCCGTGGCAAGGGCTACGGCGATTTCAAAAATGCCGTGGGTGAAGCAGTTGTAGCGGTACTCGAACCTATTCAGATCAGGTACAAAGAACTGATCTCGGACAAGAAATATCTCGACGAGCTTGCCCGGAATGGCGCAGCCTCCGCGGAAAGACTTGCAAAGCGCACCATTGAAAAGGTTTACAAAAAAGTTGGTCTTGTCAGATAATCGTCAATAAAAAAATACCGTCCGGAACTGATCCGGGCGGTATTTTACATCCGCAGCTTTATCTGACTTTGAAGATAACGGGCTTTCCGTCGGTTTTCAATAGGGTGTTCTTAACGGAGACTTTTTCACCGGTAATCTGATTGATGTATTCGCCGTCCGGCACATTCACTTCAGCGTCGCATTTCTTTCCTTCCAGGCAGAAGACGCCTGCAATCCGGCATTCGCGATTGGTGAGGTATGCCGTCACCGTACCGGTGGAATCGTCGGCTTCGGCGGAAAAATCGGCGTCGGTGGGGAAGAGGGACTTTTTGATTTCGCCTAACTTGATGATCTGCGCGGAGATATCCTTCCCGCTGTCGCGGGTGAATACCGCCTTGTCAAAGAGAGTGCAGTATTCTTGATTCTGCCACTCCTGTCCGCCATAGAGCATGGTGGTTCCCTTCTGGAAATAGACGAAGGCAAGCCAGTTGAGCATGATGCCGGTATCCGGGAAGCGATGGCTCGCCCTGGGGGTGTCGTGATTTTCGAGGAACCTGATCTTGATGTAATCGCTCGGGTAGATATGCTCCTGATAATTAAGCATGGCTATGTATTGACTGAGCTTGCCTTTTCCCTCGGAATATCGGTCGAAATAGTCCTGCACGTCATAGGGATATTCCATGTCGAAGGCACTGTATAAGTCGGTGTCGGTGGCGACGGGATATCCGCACTCGCGGGCGAACTGCACATGTCCGGCATAGACCGATTCAGCGAGCCAGATCGCGTCGGGATTGACCTTGGCGACAGCCTCAACGGCGTTCTCCCAGAATTCGGCTGGGACGCAGGACGCCACGTCGCAGCGGAATCCGTCCACGATATGCGCCCACTTCACGAGGGTCTCGATCTGATAATCCCACAGTTCACGGTTGGAATAATCGAGGTCGAGCACGTCTGTCCAGTCGCCGTAGCGGTTGCCGAAGGAGCCGTCCTCCTTGCGGTAGAAATATTCGGGGTGATTTCTGAAAAGAACGGAGTCGTGTGACGTGTGATTGTAAACGACGTCGATGATGCAGATCATTGAACGGGCATGAATTTCATCGACCAGGTGCTTCAGATCGTCCTCGGTGCCGTATTCCGGGTTGATTGCCCGGTAATCGCTGATGGAATAGGGACAGCCCAGTTGTCCTTTTTTGTTGAGCTGACCGATGGGGTGAAGAGGCAAAAGCCAAATAATGTCGGTGCCGAGTGCCTTGATTCTGTCGAGGTCTTTTTCCAGACCGGCAAAAGTCCCCTCGGCGGTGTGATTGCGCAGGTAGACAGAATAGATTATTTTTCCTCTGAGAGAAATATTTCTTTTTTTTGGCGCTGTCATAATGCACTTCCTTTCAAAAAATAATAATGCGGATAGGGATTGCTGATTACTTTTGGTATTCTGTTTTCACGAATTTTTCCAGCACGTCCAGACTGCGGATCACCTTTTGGGTGTCGATGCAGTACGCCATCCGGAAGTATCCCGGACAGCCGAAATTGTCGGCAGGAACAAGAATCAGATCGTACTTTTTAGCCTTCATGCAAAAGGCGTTTGCGTCGTCCTCAAGGGCCTTGGGGAAGATGTAGAAGGTGCCGCCGGGCTTGACCACGGTGAAGCCGAGTTGGGTGAGCTTGTTGTAAATCAGGTTCATATTTGTCTCGTAAACCGACAGATCGCTGGTGTCATACAGTGCCCTTGAAACCGCGAGCTGGATGATCGAGGGAGGGCAATTGTGACCGATACCCCGGCTTATCTGCCCGCAAATGACGGCGATGATGTCAGCGTCGGTCGCCTTTGGATTGACGGCGATGTAGCCGATTCTCTCGCCGGGCAGGCTGAGGCTTTTGGAAAAGGAATAGCAGGTGAGCGTATTGTCATAGAATCTGCCGACAAAGGGCGCGTCCACACCGCTGAATACGATTTCGCGATAAGGTTCGTCGCTTATCAGGAAAATGTCGTGACCGTATTGCTGCTGTTTGCTGCGAAGAATATCGGCAAGGCGCCGGAGGGTATCCGTGGTATATACGATGCCGGAGGGATTGTTGGGAGTATTGATCAGAACTGCGGCGACATTTTCAGTGAGCATTTCCTCAAAAGCGTCGAAATTAATCTGGAAATTCTGTGTGTTGGCGGGAACGACCTTGAGGACAGCGCCGGTCTGATTAACATATTGGGAATATTCCGGGAAGAAAGGCGCGAAGGTCAGCACCTCGTCGCCGGGAACGGTGACGCAGCGGACGGCATGGGCAACAGCGCCGGCAGCACCGCAAGTCATAAAGATATGCCGGGTTTGATAGCATGTACCGAAGCGGCGGTTAAGGCTCTCTGCCACAGCCTGCCTGACGGACGTAATGCCGAGTGACGGGCTGTAGCCGTGAATGGAAACGGGATCGCTGTTGTTGAGCAGGTCGAGCATAGTGCCGGTGAAGGAGTCGGGGCAAGGGACGCTTGGATTGCCGAGGCTGTAGTCGAAGACGTTATCATATCCGATTTCCCTGCCGCGTTCCGTGGCGTATTCGCTCAGCTCGCGAATAATGGATTTGCCGCTGAGGAGGGCTTTGTACTGTGGATTTATCATTGGTATTACCTCCGGAATGTTATAGTAAACTGTTAATAAGTTTCACCATGAAAATTATAGCATACTGCGTGACAATAAACAATTGAGAAATGAAAAATATATAAAAAATTCATTTATTCATTGCCGCGGGGCAAAATATATTAAGCGCCTGCTGACGTATCTCTCCACGCACGTCTGGCTTGCAACTCTTTCCGCCATATTTCGCCAAAATCCTCGTTAATACACAAAGTATTGCCTGCGGTTTTGGCGTCATCTGGCGAAAAATCTGGCTGCGCCATCCGTACACGCGGAGATACGTCAGCAGGCTCTAACAGAAAGCCTGCGGGCAGCGCTCCGGGAAAAAATTGACTAATCTGCCCTAAGACTTTTATCAATAGTTTAAAATATATTCAGATTTGCGGAGTTGACAAAATTGCAAAATTAATGTAGTATATTATAATAACGTGTTCGGAAAATTATCAATGCGAGTGAAACAATTGGCTTGTTTTCGTCACTTTACGAGACAGGCTCTTTTTTGGCATATCCTGCATTGATTTAATTGTGAATATTTTATAATTACAAAATAAAAACAAATGGAGGTTTATTTGTGCAGCAAAACAACAAGAAAAACACAAAAAACATAAGCCGCGACAGCTCGCATAATTCAGCGAAGCACAGCTATGTTTCAGGCGGAAAGACATCGGAGCATTCCGAGAGTCCGAGGTACGGAAAGGGCGGATATTCGCCCAAATATTCCGGAAAGACGTTTTCCCGTCATCAGGGGGGCGAAAAGGACGGAGTCAGCGCCGACGTGACAGTGAGACGCACGTCGAATTACAGTTCATACGGAAATAACGGCTTGAAAAAGAAGGGCTTCGGCAGACTTCAGCGTCAGGCGGCGGCACCGGCTGCACTGCCTGTAAGGATATCGTTTATCGGCGGACTCAACGAGATCGGCAAGAACATTACCATGTTCGAATACGGCGACGAGGCGATAATAGTTGACTGCGGCATGGCGTTCCCGGATGACACCATGCTTGGAGTGGATCTTGTGATACCGGATTTCACCTATCTCGAGCAGAACGTGGATAAGATAAAGGGAATTTTTCTCACCCACGGACATGAGGATCACATAGGTTCCCTGCCGTACCTGCTCCGGAGGATGAATCTGCCGATATACGGAACCCGACTGACTCTCGGACTGGTCGAGGGCAAGCTCAGGGAGCACCGTTTGCTGGATTCCGCGAAGCTCCATGTAGTTTCAGCGGGGCAGACGATCAGCGCGGGCTGTTTCGGGGTTGAATTCATCAATGTGAATCATTCCATTCCGGACGCGGTAGGCTTTGCCATTCACACGCCGGGCGGCACGATAGTGCATACGGGAGATTTCAAGATAGACTCCACTCCGATAAACGGCGGAATGATCGATCTGGGAAGGTTTGCCCAGCTGGGCAAGGAAGGCGTGCTCTGCATGATGGCAGATTCCACCAATGCCGAACGTCCGGGCTTCACCATGAGCGAACGCACGGTAGGGGAGTCCTTCAATACCCTGTTCCAGAGCGAATCGGCGAAGAACAAGCGCATCATCATAGCGACATTCGCCTCGAATATCTACAGGATACAGCAGATCATTGATTATGCGTATAAATTCGGCAGGAAGGTCGCCGTCAGCGGCCGCAGCATGATAAACGCGGTCAGCATTTCGCAGGAGCTTGGATATCTGAATGTGCCGGAGGGCGTGATGATAGATATATCAATGCTCGGCAGATATCCCAACAACAAAGTTGTTCTGATAACCACAGGCAGCCAGGGCGAACCCATGAGCGCGCTGACCAGAATGGCGTTTTCCGATCACAGACAGGTGGAGATCGGCCCGGACGACTTCATAATAATATCGGCCAATCCGATTCCCGGCAACGAAAAGAATGTGGGAAATGTTGTCAATGAGCTTCTCAAGCACAAGTGCGAAGTGGTATATGAAAAGATGTACGACGTCCACGTTTCGGGTCACGCGTGTCAGGAAGAGCTGAAGCTTATGCTGGGGCTGATAAAGCCCAAGTACTTTATACCCGTGCACGGCGAGCAGAAACATCTGCTCAAGCACGCGGGGCTGGCGAGAGCTGTGGGAATTCCATCTGATAATGTATGCATAGCTGATCTCGGCGACTGCGTGGAGGTCTGCGACGACCATATCAAAAAGATCGGCACGGTTCCCAGCGGCAAGGTGCTGGTTGACGGACTCGGAGTAGGGGACGTCGGCAGCGTAGTACTGCGTGACCGCAAGCATTTAGGACAGGACGGACTGATAATAGTCGTAATGGCGATCAGTTCCGACGCGGGACTGACCGTGGCTGGACCGGACATAGTATCCAGAGGGTTTGTCTATGTGCGGGACGCGGAGCCTCTGCTTGAGGAAGCGCGCAGGATTGCTTCCGACGCACTTGAGGACTGCTTTGACGACGGCATTCGGGAATGGACTACCATCAAGAACAGGGTGCGCGATGATCTTTCCAAATTCATCTATGAGCGCACAAAACGCAGTCCGATGATTCTTCCCATAATCATGGAAGTCTGATAAAAACTGTGACAGGGCTGTTTTTGATTCACCGCGCGGCGTTTAGAACGCTTTGAAAGAATGCCGCGTCAAAAAATCAGGATGGTGGTTTGATGAAAAATAACAAATACTGGCTGCTCACGCCATATTCATATATACAGCTTGGGCTTCTGCTCCTGCTGCTGATGCTCATATACTTCATGGAGCCGGGCTGGGGACTCAAGATAATCGCGGTAACGATTTGTGCTATTGCCGTGGGGCTATCGGTGTTTTTTTCCGGAGCCATCAGGCAGACCGTATATAAATATGTGCTTCAGGTGGCGCAGTCGCTCGACGCGTCGAACAAGGACGCGCTCAACAACATTCCGATACCTGTGGTGACAGTCACCGCGGGGGGAGAGATATTCTGGTACAACGAGCTATTCCGTGAGATTATTCTTCTCGGAGCGGATGCTCAGGGCGTAAAACTTCCGAGAGTCTTCAAGGGCTTTGACGAAGAATGGCTAACAGCCGGCAACAGATTTGAGATAAAAAAGGAAAAAAAGGTCTATTCCGTATCGGTGGGAATGCTTCAGGTCGAAGATTCGGAGCAGTTTGTGCTTTATTTCAACGACATTACCGACCTCAAGCGGACGGAGAACCTCTACAATGTCAGCCGCCCCGCGGTAATACTCGTCGTATTCGACAACGAAGAAGAGCTTCTCAAAGTGCGCGAGAACGAGCGCGTCAGAGTGATATCGACTCTGGAATCGCTGCTCACGAAGTGGGTTGGCGGATACAGCAGCATTTGCCGCATAAACGCGCGCGACCGCAGTTTCATCCTCGTAGAGGAGCAATATCTTCAAAAGATTATTTCTTCGAGATTTTCTGTGCTGAACGACGCGCGAAAGATAGTGATAGAAGGCGGCAACCCGGTGACACTCTCGATAGGAGTGGGACACGGGGGCGCGAACTTCAGCGAATGCGAATTCTGGGCGAATCAGGCGCTTGAGATGGCGCTGGGACGCGGCGGAGATCAGGCATCCGTCAAGGACGCCGACGGATATTCATTCTTCGGAGGGGTATCAAAGTCGGTCGAAAAGCAGAGCAAGGTGCGCACGCGCATGATCGCGCAGGCATTGGTGGAGCTTATCAACACTGCGGAAAAGTGCTTCATAATGGGGCACAGATTTTCCGACCTCGACGCAATAGGCGCGTCAATAGGACTTGCGGCGTTAATTGAAGCGCTGCAAAAGGGTACGGATCACACGGTCAATATAGTGGTGGACGAGATGGCAACCCTTGCGCTTCCGCTCATCAATTCATACAGGGACACGAAGGAGGTAGCGTGGTTTATCAATCCCGACGCGGCGCTCGACGCCATGACGGACAATTCGCTGCTCATCATCGTGGACACTCATTCGCCGGACGTGATAGAGAGCAAGGCGGTATACAACGCCGCGTCCACTGTCGTAACGATAGATCACCACAGGCTTTCGGTCAAGAGAATACAGAATTCGGTAATTTTCTTCCACGAGCCATACGCTTCATCGACCTGCGAAATGGTGACGGAGCTTGCGCCGTACATGCACGAGACAGCAATAGCACGCCCCGAAGCGGAGGCGCTACTCTCCGGAATCATGCTTGACACCAAGAGCTTCGTATTGAAGACCGGAGCGAGGACATTCGAGGCAGCCGCATACCTGCGCCGAAGGGGAGCGGACACCATCGAGGTAAAGCGATTCTTCTCCGGATCGCTCCAGACCTACATCGAAAAATCCCAGCTTGTCTCCTCAGCGAGGCTTTACGGGGACTGTGCCATTTCAATAGCGCCCGAAGAGGTTGAGGGAATAAGAGTCATAGCGTCGCAGGCGGCGGACGAACTGTTGAATATCAACGGAGTCACCGCGTCGTTTGTGGTCTATGTAATGGGAAATCAGATAAACATATCGGCGCGTTCACTGGGAAAATTCAATGTTCAGCTTGTGATGGAAAAACTCGGCGGCGGAGGACATCTGACCATGGCGGCAGCGCAGCTTTACGACACAACCATCGAAGACACGATAGAAAAGCTGAAGGTGGCAATAGACGAATTCCGCAGCGAACAGGTCAGGGATATGTCCCAGACAAACGCATAATCAAAAACTATTGAGAAGGGAAGATACAAATTGAAAGTAATACTCAATCAGGATGTCAAAGGAACAGGGAAAAAAGGGGATCTGGTGAATGTTTCCGACGGTTACGCCAGGAACTTCCTGTTTCCGCGCAAATTGGCAGTGGAAGCAAACGCTCAGGCGATGAGTGAAAAGAACAACAGAGAAAGCTCCGCGGCATACCGTCTGGCGGAGGAAAAAGCAGCCGCCGAGGCAAAAAAGGCAAAGATACATGGCAAGACAATCAAGATAGTCGGCAAGGCAGGACAGAGCGGAAAGCTCTTCGGCTCGATCACCCCGAAGGAGATCGTCGAGGTGCTCAAAGGTCAGTACGGCATAGACATAGACAAAAAGAAGATAACGCTCCGTTCCGAGATAAAGGCATTCGGCACATTCGAGTGCGAAGTAAAGCTTTACACAGGAATAGTCGCAAATGTCAATATAGAGGTAGTCAAGGAATAATCCTCAAGCCTGTGAAGCCTGAAAGCTTTGCAGGGCAGAATAAATCATTATTCCGTCAATATATCAGGAAGTAGGCGAACGTGAAAAGTATGGAAAACATAAACGGCGCGGATTTTGACAGGCAGACGGTGCTTCCCTCCAGCAATGAAGCGGAGCAGTCGGTATTGGGCGCTGTCCTGCTTGACTCCGAGTGTCTCAACCGCATTCTTGACATTGTTCGTCCCGAGTATTTTTACAACGAGAATCACCGCGAGATATTCTCGGCTATGCACAGGCTCTTCAGAACCGGGTCCCCGGTGGACATCATAACGGTGCTGAACGAGCTTGTCGGAATAGGGGTATTTACGGAGGAGACCGGCAAGCAATATCTCTTTACACTGGCGAATCTGGTTCCTTCGGTGTCAAACGTCGAGGCATACGCGGAGATAATCCGGGAAAAATACGAAATGCGTTCGCTGATTCTCGCCGCGAAGGAGATAATCAACGACGCTTCCGACGAAACCAACGACGCGCGCATGGTGCTTGACCGCTCGGAGCAGCGGATATATGAGATAGCCAATTCCCGCGGCAGTCAGGGTTTGAAGTCGATAGGCGAAGTACTTATTTCGGCGTATGATCACCTTATGCTGATGAATTCGGACCGCAGGGAAGAATTTGTGGGCACCCCCACCGGCATCAAGACGCTCGACGATACCATTTCCGGCCTGAACAAATCCGACCTGATACTTCTTGCGGCGCGACCCGGCATGGGAAAATCCAGCTTTGCGCTCAACATAGCCCGGAACGTCGCGTTGGTACACCGCAAAAAGGTCGCTTTTTTTTCTCTTGAAATGACGCGTGAACAGCTTGCCCTGAGAATGCTTTCCTCCGAATCGGGCGTGGAGGGCTACAAGCTGCGCGACGGACGGCTGTCCCCGGAGGAATGGGTGATGCTCTCGCGCGCGGCGTCGGAACTACACGGCGCTCCGATTTTTATAGACGAAGCGGGCAATATCTCGGTGACCGAGATGAAGGCAAAACTCCGCCGTTTGGGAGATGTAGGACTGGTTATCATCGACTATCTTCAGCTCATGGGAAACGGCAAGACCGCCAACCGTGTGCAGGAAGTATCCGAAATTACCCGCGGCCTCAAGATTCTGGCAAAGGAACTGATGGTTCCGGTGCTCTGCCTGTCGCAGCTCAACCGCGCCACCGAGTCGAGAACGGGGCATAAGCCAATGCTGTCCGACCTGCGTGATTCCGGTTCGATTGAGCAGGACGCGGACATAATACTCTTTCTTTACCGTGAAGGATACTATCAGCAGTCGGACCCGAAGCAGAGCGAAGAGGTAGATCAGAGTCTTGCCATCTGCATGGTTGCCAAGAACCGCCACGGCAGCACATGCGATATCCCGCTCCACTGGTCGGGAGCCACCACCAGATTCACCGCGGCGGAGGAAAGATATGCTGGAAGCTAAGTGCGGACTTGCGGTCGAACGGTATAATATGCTGTCCCAGGGCGACAGCGTGATAGTCGGGCTGTCCGGCGGCGCAGATTCCAGCGCGCTGCTGCATTATCTATGCTCCCTCCGGGAAAGAATGTCGCTGAACATAACGGCGGTGCATGTGAATCACATGATACGCGGCGAAGAAGCGGAGCGGGACGCGGAAAGCGCCGGGCGTCTGTGTGAGAGAATGGGCGTAGAGTTTCATTTATACAGGCAGGATGTTCCTTCGATAGCCGCGCAAAAGGGGATAGGTCTTGAAGAATGCGGCAGGGAGGTACGTTACGGCATTTTCGGGCGCGAAGCCGCGCAGAGCGCAAATAATGCCGCCGGGCATATCCCCAAGATTGCGACGGCGCACACGCTTTCGGATTCGGTGGAAACGGTGATATTCCATATCATCCGTGGCTGTTCGATAAACGGTCTGAAGGGGATTCCCCCGGTCAGAGGCAATATCATACGCCCGCTGATTTACTGCGAAAGGTCGGATATCGAAGACTACTGCGCGAGGCACGACATTGATTATGTGACGGATTCAACCAATCTGACCGCAGATTATGCCCGAAACAAAATAAGGCTGTGTATCCTGCCGCTCATGCGGGAGCTGAATCCTTCCGTGGATGACGCGATCGGAAGACTGTCCGAATTGGCAGGGGCAGACGATGAACTGATAGGTGAATATGCCGACGCTGCGGCGGATGAATACATCCGTACCGGCAGGGCGGACAGGCTCTTTGAGAGCAGAATGCCGGTTGCGGGACGCGCCTTGAGGAAAATCTGCGTTGCGGTGCTGAATATAACGCCGGAGCAGAAACACATAGCGGCGATGTGCGATTCACTTGTAACAGGCGCCGGGAGTGTGAATCTGCCGGGGGATACTATTTTTCGCGTCAGAAACGGAAAGATTTCATTTTCAAAAAAGGCAGAACATTCCTCGACAGACAGCGCGGAGAAAAACTGGAGCATAAAATTTGAACCGGGGGAAATAATTACACCCGGCGGTCAGAAAATAATCTCCATTATAATGGATAAAAATAATTATAATAATTTTGCAGTTCACAGCGAAAAAAATGATAAAACGGTATTCAAAAATTGTCTGGATTATGATAAAATAAAAGGAGCGGTACTGCGGTTCCGCAAGGAGGGCGACAGATTTTCACCCGCCGGCAGAAACTGTTCCAAGAGCCTGAAGAAGCTCTTCAATGAGCGTAAGCTGCCGCCGGAAGTGCGCGACAGCGTTCCTCTGATGGAATCGGAAGGTAAAATCGCGTGGATTAGCGGAATTGGCGCGGCGGAGCAATTCAAGGTGACGGACGAAACCGAACGTGTGCTGTTTATGAAAACGCTAAGTAATTAATTGTTATGAGTGCGCAAAGCTTTGCAACGCCACACTCCGAATAAAAATTTTAGGAGGCTTTCACAATGATTAACGAATTGGAAAAGGATATTGACAGGGTACTGTTTTCAGAGGAGGACCTGAAGGCGATGGTCAAAAAGGTCGCGGCTGAGATAAACGAGGATTACGCCGGAAAAAAGCCGGTACTTGTGGTTCTGCTCAAAGGCTCGGTGATGTTTGCGGCGGATCTCATGCGTTCTCTGATAATAGACTGCGAAATCGACTTTATGAAAGTCTCCAGCTACTCCGGCACACAGTCCACGGGGGTTGTCAGTATTGTCAATGACCTCAAGACGGATATTTCAGGCCGTCATGTGATAATCATTGAGGACATAGTTGACACAGGACTTACGCTGTACAGGCTTAAGAATCTCCTTGAGCAGCGCGGTCCGGAGAGCCTCAGAATATGCACGCTGCTGGATAAGCCGTCCGGCAGGAAGGCAGAAGTATACGCCGATTATATAGGAGGCGTAGTGGGGAATGAGTTTATTGTGGGCAACGGTCTTGACTATAATGAAAAATATCGCAATCTGCCGTATATAGGAGTTATGAGAAATTCATGAAATGTGCGGTTTATTAACACAAATGTAATATTTATGCATTATAATATTACGGTCTAAAAACAAGTTAGGAGTGGCTCATTTGGAAAACAAAAAGAGAAGAGTAGGCGGATATCTGATATGGCTCGGCATACCGATACTGATCATAGCCGCACTCTATTATATTTCCGGACAGAAAAAGCCGGAAGAGCATAAGTATTCCGAAATCATGGAGTACTTCACCGTGGGAACATCCGCGAACCAGAGCGAGTGGAAGTCCTCTCAGGTGTCGGATTTCAATCTTTCGCTCAATACAGGCGTACTCACCATTAATCTGAAGAAGGATTCGAGCGGGAATCAGCCTGATCCGATAACCTATAAAGTCCCGAGCATCGAGCTTTTTGTCAACGACGCGAAGCGCGGGCTGGAGGATCTGAGAGAGCATAACATCATCATAGGCGAGGATTACGAGCCGAAGCAGGACAACAGCCTGCTTGCAAGTCTGCTGCCGACAATAATCATGATCGGCGGACTGGTGCTGCTATATTATTTCATGTTCAAGCGTGTCAACGGCGTGATGGGCGAGAGCAACCGCCAGCTAAATTTCGGCAAAGCCAAAATCAAGAATGTCAACGACGAAAAACGCAAGACGACATTTGACGACGTAGCCGGAGCGGACGAGGAAAAGGAAGAGCTTCAGGAAATCGTTGACTTCCTGAAAAATCCCAAGAAATACGACGAACTTGGCGCACATGTGCCAAAGGGGGTGCTGCTTGTAGGCCCTCCCGGTACAGGTAAGACGCTGCTTGCCAGAGCCGTTGCGGGGGAGGCGGGAGTTGCGTTCTTCTCGATTTCGGGTTCTGATTTCGTCGAGATGTTCGTGGGCGTTGGCGCGTCGCGCGTCCGGGATCTTTTCGACCAGGCGAAGAAGAACAATCCCTGCATAATATTCATTGACGAAATAGACGCCGTAGGACGTCACAGAGGCGCCGGTCTCGGCGGCGGACATGACGAGCGCGAGCAGACCCTCAACCAGATGCTGGTTGAAATGGACGGCTTCGGCGCGAACGAAGGCGTAATTATCATAGCAGCGACCAACCGCCCTGATATTCTGGATCCGGCGCTTACCCGTCCGGGACGATTTGACCGACAGGTAATGGTAGGATACCCCGACATCAAGGGCAGAGAGGAAATCCTCAAGGTTCACTCCAAGAAAAAGCCTTTGGGACCAGACGTCGATCTGTCCACCATCGCAAAATCCACAGCGGGATTCACCGGCGCGGATCTGGAAAACCTGCTCAATGAAGCGGCTCTGCTTGCCGCCAGAAGAAATCTCAAAGCGATAACAATGAAAGAGATAGAGGAGGCAACCATCAAGGTGGTCGCGGGCGCCGAGAAGAAGTCCAAGAAGATATCCGACAAGGAGAAGCGGCTCACGGCGTATCATGAGGCAGGCCACGCGGTAGTGACATACTACTGTCCCACTCAGGACCCGGTTCATGAAATATCCATCATTCCGAGAGGCATGGCGGGCGGCTACACCATGAGCCTGCCGCAGGAGGATCGTTCCTATAAGCTCAAAGGGCAGATGAAGGAGGAAATAGTGGTGCTGCTTGGCGGCAGAGCATCCGAAGCGCTCATTTTGGACGACATTTCCACAGGCGCGTCCAATGATATCGAGCGCGCTACCAAGCTGGCGAAGCAGATGGTGACCAAATACGGCATGAGCGATAAACTCGGACCCATCCAGTACGGTTCCACCGACGGCCAGGAGGTATTCCTCGGACGAGATTTTGGCCATACTGTCAATTATTCCAACGAGATAGCCAAGGAAATCGACAACGAGGTGCGTTCGCTTATCGCCGAAGGATACAATAAGGCTGGCGCCATCCTGTCGCAGCACGTTGACAAGCTGCATGAGGTCGCCAGATATCTTATCGAGAATGAAAAGATGAGCGGCGAGAAATTCGAGAATATCATGAAGGAAAAAACAGTGGAATCATTCTGATTAACAGAAGCAAGCCTCACAAGTCCCGCAAAGACTTATGAGGCTTGTTTTTTAGAGACTGCTGAC
>ONWI01000016.1 GCA_900321515.1 uncultured Eubacteriales bacterium
CAAAGAGGGAGGCAATATCCGGCTCCCTCTTTGAGGGAGCTGTCAGCGAAGCTGACTGAGGGAGTGCTTAAGTTGTGGATAGTGATGGCTTAACTTGTCAAGCCGCCGAGCAGAACCTTCAGCTTTTTTATCGCCTCGGCGTGTCTCCATTTGACCGTGCCGAGCGGCTGCCCTAACATCTCCGAAATTTCCCTGAGCGTCAGACCGGACACCGCGTGCAGCGAAACCACCTGCCGTTCCTCCGGCGGCAGAGACGCCATTGCCTGGGCTACGGCATGGGAATTGACCGCTTGCTCCTCCACATCCGCGCCGCCGCAAAGATGCTCGTCCAGCCCGACCGGAGCGGGAGGCAGGCTGCTCAGATGGGTTAGGGCAAGCCTTCCGGCAATGCGATAGACCCACGCGCGCCCCTGCCCCATCGGAGCGAACTTGGGCGCGTATCTGAACACCCTGATAAAGGTATCCTGCGCCAGGTCCTCGGCGCTCTGCCTGTCGCCGCCGAGCATCGAGCATAGATACGCCGAAATCTCGCCGTACATGGCTCTGTAAAGCGATTCGAGGGCAGCCATGTCTCCCGCGGCGATTTTGAGAATAAGCTCGTCGGCAGTCCGCCCGTCAATTTTTGCCCCGGACATAAATCATCACTTCCCCTGTGTCTGTAACCGGATTACTGAAAATCCGGTTGGTTTTTGACGGTAAAAACATCCTGAGTTTATTTTCTCATACGCGGCATGAAAATGCAACATATTTTTGCCCCGAAAATACGAAGTAATCGTAATAATTCCCTGTAAAAAAATATTGCCTTTGAGCAATGTTGATGTTATAATAGTTGCAGTGAACATTTTATTCCAGTTGTTCTACACTCCGTAAGTTTTGGAGGTTCAAAGAAATGCCGGTCAGAAATCTCATTGACTTAAATCAGCTCTCGCTCGAAGAGCTGGACGATATCGTTGACATGGCGTGCCGCATAAGCCGGCACCCTTCCCACTACAGCAGCGCCTGCCGGGACAAGCTGATGGCGACGCTCTTCTATGAGCCGTCCACCCGCACCCAGATGTCCTTCCAGTCGGCAATGCTGCGGCTCGGCGGCAAGATTATCGGCTTCGACAATCCCGGCGCCACTTCGGTGGCAAAGGGCGAAAGCCTGAAGGATACCGTAACCGTGCTGAGCGGCTACACCGACATTCTCACCATACGCCACCCGGTGGAGGGCGCGGCGATGGCAGCCTCACTGTATTCCAGCGTGCCTGTGGTCAACGCGGGCGACGGGGGCCATCTTCACCCCACCCAGACTCTCACCGACGTGGTGACGCTCCGCAACGTCGCCCACAGGACAGACAATCTGGTCGTCGGCATGTGCGGCGACCTCGCCAACGGCAGGACGGTGCATTCGCTCTGCAAATGCATGGCGCGCTACGGCGGCAATTCGTTTGTATTCATCTCCACGCGCGAACTTGCCATGCCGCAGTACATCAAGGATTACGTCGCCGCCTGCGGCTGCAGATACTCCGAAGTCCGCACCATCGAGGAGGCAATCCCCTACCTCGACGTGCTGTATATGACGCGGATTCAGCGCGAACGCTTCGCAAGTCCCGAGGAATACGAAGCTCAGAAGGGCGTATATGTGCTCGACGGCAGAAAGATGGCTCTCGGCAAGCCGGATCTCTGCGTGCTCCATCCGCTGCCCCGTGTGGACGAGATTTCCTACGAGGTGGACGACGACCCGAGGGCATATTACTTCCGGCAGACCCTTTACGGCATGTACGGCAGAATGGCGCTGATAATCCGTCTGACCTCCGACCACGGCAGCCGCCAGCCGGACAAGCCGGTCACCGACCCCGGCTTCGTGTGCGGCAATCCCAAGTGCATCACGCACATCGAAACCTACCTGCCGCCCATGTCGGTGAATACCCCCAAGGGCAAGGTCTGCGCCTACTGCGAGCATCATCCGGAATGAGCCGGCGTTTTCCGATGATAATGACGGTCAGGGGCGGTCCCCGCAGGGACGGCTGTTCGGGGCGTATGCTCCGGCTGTTTGCCGACGAACTCGACGCGGCGTTTGCGGAATACGACGCGTATGAAGAAAATTTTGCCCCCTGCACCGACTGCCGCGCCTGCCGGCAATCCGAGGGCTGCGCAATGGACGATATGGACGGATTCTTTTCCGACTTTGAATCGTGCGACGGAATAGTGATAGCCTCGCCGGTCTATAACATGACCTTCCCCGCCCCGATGAAGGCGGTCATCGACAGAATGCAGCGATATTACAGCGCGCGTTTTTTTCTCGGCAAACGCCCGCCCATACCCAAGCGGCGTCCGGTGGCGCTGCTGCTTTCGGCAGGTTCCCCCGACGAGGACGGCGGGATGATCGTGGAGCAGTTGCGCAGGATATTCACAGTGACCAATTGTGAACTTGTCTGCAATGTGATAGTTAACAACACAGACGATTCGGACGCACTGTCCGGTACGGAGCATGATATTCGCCAAAAAGCGCGTATTTTCGCCGAATCCGTGAACAGCATCACGGATTCATCACAATATTCTTAACAAATATTCATATTTACAATAACTTTAACACATTAATCTGATGTATAATAGAAGTGTGAATGTAGCGCTTTAGATAATAATCGCATTTTTGTGTAAAAATCAATGCCTACAGTCTGAGCTTTTGATAATCTGATTTTTTGTACATACATCTGAGGTGTTATTTATGAGCAATACCAATTCGACCGGAAGCGCACTTAGAATACTCGTCGCGGACGACGAGGACAGAATAAGAAAACTGGTCGGTGATTTTCTTTCCCGCAAAGGCTTTCAGATCATCGAGGCCGCCGACGGAGGCGAGGCGCTGAAATACGCATCTCAGGACCCCGAGCCGGACCTCATCATACTTGACGTCATGATGCCGGTGCTGGACGGCTGGACAGTGCTCTCGGAGATCCGCCGCAAGAGCAACATGCCGGTCATCCTGCTCACCGCCAAAAGCACCGAGAGCGATCAGCTTGGAGGCTTCCGTCTGGGCGCGGACGACTACATAACCAAGCCCTTCTCCCCCAGTCTGCTGGTGGCGCGGGTGGAAGCGCTGCTCAAGCGCGGCGGCAAGATAACCGACAGTCGCCGTGTGTGCGGCGACGTCAGCATAGACGACATCGCTCATGTGGCTTATGTCAACGACGTTCCGCTGGAGCTGACCCCCAAGGAGTATAATCTTCTGCTCTACTTCCTTGACAACAAAGGGGTTGCCCTTTCGCGCGAGAAGATATTAAACGGCGTGTGGAACTACGATTACTTCGGCGATCTGCGCACCGTTGACACTCACGTTAAACAGCTTCGCTCCAAACTGGGTGAATCCGGCAGCATGATCGTGACCGTCCGCGGCGTCGGATACAGACTTGAGGTGAAGTAGATTGGATTCACTTTCTTCATTGCGTGAAAAATATATAAATCTCACCAGGCGTACCGGTAATCTTCCGATCCGGGTACGCCTTTTTCTCATAACATTCGGAGTCATACTGTTCTTTCTTTTGATAATATTCATCACCAACGCGCTTCTTCTCCAGCCTTACTACAATTATATGAAAGAGAAAAAGCTGATCTCCACGCTGCATAAGATCGCGCAACTGGATTTTTCCGACACGGACGAATCGGGCAGAGCATCATATACGCTCAGCACGGTGCTCAAATCCATCGAGGAAAACGACAACATACATATTATCATTCTGGATGACAGACTGGACTATTTCTACACTTCAAACGAAAAGGGCGAGACAAACGAGCAGATCGAAAGATTCAACGGAGCGAAGCAGTTTTTCGACAGTATGTTTGAAATGTCGGGCAAGACAACGCACGGCGAAGGCACTCTGAGTTCGCCCGCCATCAGCAAGCGGCGCAGTACCAAGACCGACACGACCTATCTGAGCCTTTTCGCCGTCATTCCGGCGGTGGTAAACGGCGACGTGTCATACCACTATGTCATGATCAACACCTCCATTTCGGCGATAGAGGACGCCGTGACCGCCTTCAACGACTACGCGCTGCTGCTGGGAATATTCGCCATGATCGTGAGCGGAATGCTGTCGCTCGTGCTCTGCACGAATTTCGTGCGACCGATACTCAGGATTAACGAAGCGACCAAGCGCATAGCGGACATGGATTTCAGCGTCAAGCTGGATATACGTTCAGACGACGAACTCGGGCAGCTTGCCGAGAGCATCAATTACCTTTCGTCGGAGCTTGAGAACAAGATCAATCAGCTCAGCGTCGCCAACACCCAGCTCAAAAACGACATAGAAGCCAAGGAGAAAATCGACCTCATGCGGCGGGAGCTGCTCTCCAACGTGTCACACGAATTCAAGACGCCGCTGTCAATAATCATGGGATACTCCGAGGGTCTCCAGCTCAACATCAACAACGAGGAAAAGGACTACTATTGCAGCGTCATCACCGACGAAGCCGTGAAGCTGAATAACCTCGCCGCCCGTCTGCTCAACCTGGCGGAACTGGAATCCGGCGCCATCATGGATATCTCGGAATTCAGCCTGTCGGAGCTTGCCGAGGAACGTCTCAAGACGATATCGTATATATTCACCGAGCACAATATTTCCACAGGCTTTGAGTCGGACGGGGACTGTGTAATTCAAGCCGACTGCGGCCGCATTGAGGAGGTAATAAACAACCTGCTCACCAACGCCAGACACCACACGCCGGACGGGGGGACCATCACGGTCACGGTGCGCGACGAGGGGGAAAGCGTGAGCTGCACGGTATTCAATTCGGGCAGCCACATTCCGGAAGAAAGCATTGACCGCCTGTGGGAGAGCTTCTATAAGGTGGACAAAGCGCGCACACGCAAATACGGCGGTTCCGGACTGGGACTCAAAATAGTCAGTTCGATAATAAATCTGCACAGCGGCAGCTATTCCGCCGCCAATACGGACAACGGGGTAATCTTCCGCTTCACGCTTCCGAAGAAACACACGGAAGAATTAGAGCAGACAAGCACAAGCAAAAGATAAATTCAAAATGCCGTGATTTTTGATATATATTTGAAAATAGTTCTTGTTTTTACTGTATATATAGTGTATAATTATAAGCGTTGAGGTAATACACCGCAACGCTTAAATGTTTATTGGGAAGTGATTTTTTGCCAGCGGATATGCATTGCCACACCACGCGTTCCGACGGCTCAGATTCGCCTGAATATGTAATCCGGCTTGCCAGGCAGATGGGACTTTCGGCACTTGCCATCACCGACCACGACTACTACGCCGCGGATTACGACGCGGAGGGTCTTGGCAGGAGTCTCGGCATGAGAGTGATCAACGGAGTGGAGTGTTCCACCTTTGACTTCAGCCGGGGGCATAAGGTGCATATTTTGTGTTACAACATCAAGCACCCCGACGCGGTGGAAGGTCTGCTCGCCCGCATCACCAGGAACCGCACCGAGGCAGCTCTTGCCATGCTGAAAAAGGTCTCGAAGCTCTACCCCATCACCGAGGAAATGGTGATGGAAGGCGTGAGCGAATCCGGCTTTATCGGCAAGCAGCAGATAATTCTGGCGCTGATGAAGGCAGGCTACACCAATGAGATGTACGGCGAACTTTACCATAAACTCTTCAACAGAAGGACGGGGAGCTGTGCCATGCCCGTCAATCAGGTGGATTCGCTGGAAGCCATGAGTTATCTGCGGGAATCGGGGGGCGTAATCGTAATGGCTCACCCTTCGGTCTACAACAGCATCACGACGATGGGCGACCTTATCCGGGCGGGCATACACGGCATCGAATTGTATCACCCGCGCAACACCGCCGAGCATATGGCAATCATCAGGGAAGCTGCCGCAGGCAGCGGACTTCTGCTGACCGGAGGCACCGACTTCCACGGATATTTTTCCGAAGAGGTTCAGCGCCGTCCGCTGGGTTCCTTCACAGCGACGGACGAAATGCTTGCGCGATTTGACGAATTAAGCGATAAACTGAGATAAAAAAGAAAGCGCGCAGCGCCAATAATGGGGTGCAGGGGGCAGCGCCCCACGAGGTCGGCGAAGCCGAACGAGCCAAACGCCCCCGGACAAAAACGCGGTCGGGCGAATACCGGAATCGTAAAAATCCAAATCCGTCCATCCCACGGGCGGAGAGAAAAGCCCCTCCCCTGTATTTCTGAAATAAAATAAGTTGACAATCACCAAATAATTCAACGGAGGCGTTAAAGATGACAAACGAATACAATGACGACAGAGACGTAAAGATATTCAGCGGGGACAGCGACTTTGACAATGAACCCGAAGACAGCGAGTACGTCAGGCTGATAAATGAGAAAAAAGGCAGCCGCAACATCCGGCGCGCCATGCAGCTCGGCGCGTCGCTGGTAATGGAGATCGACCGGAACATGCCGGATCTGAATTCCGGGGTATTTGCGCTGCCGGAGGATTATGATCCGATGCTGCTGCACAGAAGCATGCTGATGGTTTTCTCCATCATAATAGGCATGGAGCAGTATATTCCGGGCAAGGCGCTGGAAGGCACGGCGCTCAACGTGTTCTATGACACGCTCAAAAAGGAAGACCCCAAGCTCTATGACGATATGAGCGCGACAGGTTCGCTGACTTTCTATTATCTCGCCTACCGCCGGGAGGGCGACCCGAAACGCCGCGTAGCGCAGGCGTTTGCGATGCTCTGCGGAGACGAGGAAAGCGACGATCTGATTCAGGTCGGCGAGGCGATTTATCACAGATACCGCCATATGGTCAAGGATTATGTTGAGGGAATAGGCTTTGAACCGGAGGATCAGTAATATGGGAATTGCGCGAATAGGACACGGATACGACGTTCACAGACTGACCGAGGGCAGGAAGCTGATTCTCGGCGGGGTGGACATTCCCTATGAAAAGGGGCTTCTGGGGCATTCCGACGCGGACGTTCTGGCGCACGCCATATCCGACGCGCTGCTGGGAGCGGCGGCGCTGGGCGACATCGGACATCTCTTCCCGGACAACGACGACCGCTTTCTTGGCGCGGACAGCATGGTGCTGCTTTCGGAAGTATGTCGTGTCGTGAGACAGGCGGGTTATGAGATAGGCAACATCGACTCCACCGTTCTGGCGCAGGCGCCGAAGCTGGCGCCGCATATCGCCGCCATGCGCGAGAACATCGCGAAGGCGTGCGGGGTGGACATTTCACAGATCAGCGTCAAAGCGACCACGGAGGAGAAACTCGGCTTCACGGGCAGCGGCGAAGGAATGGCGGCGCACGCCGTCGCGCTGCTGGTATAAGCGATAAACCGCAAAAAAATAAAACAATACGCCGGTCATGGCATATTATGTTAAAGAGCATAATAGCCAGCCGGCTTTTTTGTATATATAAAGAAAACAGAAAAAAGGAAAGCGCGCAGCGCCAATAATGGGGATGCAGGTGGCAAGGCTCCCTGCCAGGGGTCGGGGGGCAGCGCCACTGGCGGGGCTGTGGGGCAGCGCACCACGAGGTCGGC